>JAHFEM010000003.1:14661-17904 GCA_023248505.1 Nitrospirota bacterium | reverse complement strand
GCGATTATTCTGGTCAGCTCGCTTGTGCTCCTTGGCTATGTCCTCTGGAACATCACGACCTTTATTCCAAATTCAGCCTGGACCATCCCCAAGTAACGGGGATCGTTCATCAACATCGCTCTTGCTCCCCGTCTTGGCGTTCGACGGGTCTTTCATCCAGCGGGTGGAAAGGGGGTCTCCGCCTCCTTTCCACCCGGAATGCGTCGTGCAGCAGACCTGCACGGGTCTAAAGTCCGACCTGCGCCTGCTGCTTTCGCCCAGAAGTTTCAGGTTTTCCCCCAAGTAAGATCGGTTGTAACGGTGGCCCGTTGTGTCGGCCGGCGCCGGTTTAATCTTCTTCCCGATTCCCCGTTACAACCAGGGTGATTTCCCCCTTCATCGTTTTCTTTCCGATCTTTTCGAGAACTTCTGTCACCGTTCCCCGAATGAACTCTTCGAAGACCTTCGTCATCTCCCGCGCCACCACGACCGGGCGGTCACCGAGGATCGATCGAACCTCCTCGAGCAGTCCGACGATCCGAAAGGGGGATTCGTAGAAGATCAACGTCCGCGGATCGGTTCGGAGCTGCTCCAGCCGCCGGGCGCGGGCCATTTTTTTCTTCGAAAGAAAACCTTCAAAGACGAACCGGTCGGGTGGAAGCGCGGAGACCGAGAGGGCGGCAATGGCGGCGGCGGGGCCCGGGATCGGGCTGACGGGGAGGCCGGCGCGGATCGCTTCGCGAATGAGGTAAAAACCGGGGTCGGAAAGGGTCGGGGTGCCGGCGTCGGCCACCAGGGCAATGGAGGCCCCCTCCGTCATTCTGGAAATGAGGACGGGGGTTTTCTCTTCTTTGTTGAAGTCGTGATAGCTGGTGAGGGGGGTATGGATGTCGAAATGGGAGAGGAGCTTTTGGGTGTGGCGGGTGTCTTCCGCGGCGATGGTCGCCACCTCTTTGAGGATGCGCAGCGCCCGAAGGGTAATATCTTCCAGGTTTCCGATCGGCGTGCTGACGACGTAGAGGGTTCCAGGCATATGAAATAAATTGCGGATTGCGGCGTTCGGATTGCGGAATAAAAAACGAATTCCGCAGGGACATTCTTAAGTCAGCTGCTGTTCCACCAGAAGGCAGAGGAGATGGCCGATCATGATGTGCGATTCTTGAATCCGGGCGGTGCTGGAAGAGGGAACTTTTAAGCAGAGATCGGCTTGCGCGGCGAGCTTGCCCCCCTTTTCTCCGGTCAATCCGATCGTCTTCGCCCCCTTTGATTTGGCGGCGGCGATTCCTTCCAAGACGTTGGGGGAATTCCCGCTGGTGCTGATGCCGATGACGACATCGGCCGGCTGAGCCCACGCCTCGACCTGCCGCGAGAAGATCTTGCTGTAGGCGTAGTCATTGCCGATCGCCGTCAGGGTGGAAGTGTTGGTCGTGAGGGCGATGGCGGGGAGAGCGCGTCGCTCCCTCTCGAATCGTCCGACCAATTCCGCGGCGATATGCTGGGCGTCCCCGGCGCTTCCGCCGTTTCCGAAAAGAATGAGCTTCCCGCCGCTTTGGTACGACGCGACGATCCACTCCGCCGCTTGAGCGATCTGCGGGACCAAGGTCCGGACGATTCCCTCTTTAACCTGGATGCTCTCCCGGACGGTCCTTCGAATGATTTCATCCGGTTGTTCTGAAAATCCCATGCCGACTTCCTCTCGACCCATGCCTAAATGGGGTAAGCCTACACTTTTCCGGGTGTGGAGTCAATGAACGAGTGATCGCACTCGGATCTTTCGCTTGTCAATTTTCACTTTTTTTCTTATACTCTCTACATCAATCACTGAGGGAGAAGCTATGAATATCGCTGTCATCGGTTCCGGCTATGTCGGCCTCGTCACGGGTGCTTGTTTCGCAGAGTTCGGCGTCAACGTGACCTGCGTCGATAAAGAAGAGTCGAAGATCGCTGCGCTCAAAAAGGGAATAATCCCGATCTACGAGCCGGGCCTGGAAGAGCTGGTGAAGAAGAACGTACAAAACCAGCGGCTCTCCTTCAGCACCAATACCGTCGAGGCGATTCAGGGGGCCCTGGTGATCTTTATTGCCGTCGGGACGCCCGATCGGGGCGACGGCTTTGCCGATCTCTCGTATATTGAGAAGGTGGCCGAAATGATCGCCGAGCATATGAACGGATACAAGGTGGTGGTGACGAAGAGCACGGTCCCGGTCGGCACCGGCGATCGGCTTCGCTCCATTATCGGCAGCCGTCAGAAAGAGCATTTTGACTTCGACATCGTCTCGAATCCGGAATTTTTACGGGAAGGATCGGCGATTGAGGATTTCCTCCGGCCGAATCGGGTGGTCATCGGAGCGAACAGCCAGCAGGCGGTCGCCATCATGCGGGATCTCTATCGCCCGCTCTATCTCATTGAGACGCCGCTGCTGATCACCGATATCCCGACGGCCGAGATGATCAAGTATGCCTCCAATGCCTTTCTGGCGACGAAAATCACCTTTATCAATGAAATTGCAAATCTCTGCGAAACCGTGGGGGCCAATGTCCAGCATGTCGCCAAGGGGATGGGGCTCGACGGCCGGATCGGCTCGAAGTTTTTACACCCCGGCCCCGGTTACGGCGGTTCCTGTTTCCAGAAGGATGTCTCCGCGCTGGCGCAGATTTCCCAGAAGAATGGTTACGAGTTCAAGATCGTCAAGGCGGTCATCGAGGTGAATCGGCGGCAGAAGGAAAGAATGGTCGAGAAGATCGAGAAAGAGGTCGGAGATCTTCATGGAAAGCAGCTGGGGGTGCTCGGCCTCTCCTTTAAGCCGAACACGGATGACATGCGGGAAGCGCCCTCCGTCTCAATTATCCGCGCCCTTCAGGAGCGCGGGGCCCGGGTGATTGCAAATGACCCGGCCGCGATGGAGGAGGCGAAGAAGGTCTTAAAAGAGGTGACCTATGTGGCCGATCCCTATGCGGTGGCCGAAGGATCCGATGCGATCATTTTGATGACCGAGTGGAATCCTTTCCGAAACCTCGATCTCGATCAGATCAAAAAGAAGCTAAAGACGCCGATCTTCATCGACCTTCGGAACGTCTATGAGCCGAAGCGGATGTCGGAGCTCGGATTTCGTTATGTCAGCGTCGGGCGGCCCTCCTGATCGATGAACGAACGGGGCGGTTGGGATGGCGCCCGCCCCATCCAGTGCTCCCCGGGGTCAATCCCCCCGGTACTGGGTGACCCCGCCAAACGTCCCAAACCATTTATGACCCTGGCGATCGATG
>JAHFEM010000003.1:13253-14651 GCA_023248505.1 Nitrospirota bacterium | reverse complement strand
CCATCGAACCGGCTGACCCCGCCGTCGGTCCCGATCCACAAAATTCCTTTCGAGTCGATCTTGAGGGCATGGACCACATTCCTGGAGAGGCCGTCTTGCGTCGTATAGCTCTTCCATTTCTTTCCATCAAACTGGGAGAGTCCTCCCCCGAGTGTCCCGACCCAGAGCCGGTTTTGGGAGTCGATCACCGAGGAGACGACATAATTGGGATTGTATTCGAGCGGCTTCTCGCCCCCCTGGTGATGTTTGGGAATATATTGGAGCTCTTCGGCCTCCGGCGGCTTCACCCGGCCGACCTCTGCGCCCACCCCTTCCTTGTTGCTCCAGCTTTTCCACGTCCGGCCGTCGAATCGGCTGACCCCTCCTTCGGTGCCGAACCAAAAGGTCCCCTTCCGATCTTGCGCTAAGGTGTAGACCCACTTATCGATCAGACCGTCGTCGGTGGTGTAGGTTTGGAAATCCTTTCCGTTGAATCGGCTGACCCCCTTCCAGGTGGCGACCCACATCGTCCCCTTGGGATCGAAAAAGACCCCATAGACCCAAAGGTCGCCGAGCCCTTTCCCCTTGACGAAGCGGGTCCAGGCGTCGCCGTAAGTTGACGTGGAGCCGCTTCCGTAGGGGGTATAGGTGGTCCACTGTTTTCCGTCGAACTTGGTCAATCCCCCTCCGTAGGTCCCGATCCATTTATTTCCCTTGGGGTCGATGGCAACGGTGTGAATGATGTTGGAGAGAAGCCCGTCTTTGGTGGTATAAATCTTTTGATCCTCATGAGCCAGGTCGTATTTGAGGAGACCATTCGATGTTCCGACCCAGAGGATATCTCCCTCCACCGCCAACGACCGAACGATCGAAAAGAGCGTGAAGTAACTCCACAACCCTTCGGAGGGAGCGGCATGCGGGTTGGAGGCCGAATAAGAGGGGCGAGGCGCCATCATTTGGAGGGCAAGAAGAGGGGTGACGAAGAGCAGGATGAAGAGGGCCGGTATCAGAGAAATTCTTCGATGCATCAATCGGAAGCTCACGGTGAGTGGTACTGGATGGTACGGTAGGTCACCCCGGTCGGCTCGAAGCCGGACCTGTCCGATCGGGTGACCCATTCTTCGGCCGTTTGGGAGATCCAGTTCCCGAGGCGATCGAATTTGTAAGAATATTGTTTTTTGAATTTAATCGCACCTGCGGCGTCGAGGCGTGTCTCCTCGATCAGGTTCCCTTTGGCGTCATAGCGGTAAACCGTCTTGAAGTCGAGGGTGCTGACCCTCTCCTGGGGAAGACCCTGCGACTGGACCAGGTAGAAATTCTCCTCGACCTTTCTCCCTTCCGCATCGTAGAGGTAGGCCCATTTAAAATCTTTCGTGCTATGGATCTGTTCGCGGATCTCTTCAATCAAATTTCCGTCTT
>JAHFEM010000003.1:0-13243 GCA_023248505.1 Nitrospirota bacterium | reverse complement strand
GGTCGCTTTCGAAAAGAGGACGCCGTTGATCTGGGTGCGCGTCTCTTCGATTCGATTCCGCTCGGCATCCTGGGTATAGGTCCACTTAAAGGTGGGAAAATCTTTGTAGTCGTATTCGACCCCTTCCGTTGGGTTCCCCCGCGCATCATAATTAAATATCGATTTGAAGTTGAGGGAGACGTCATCGTAGAGCTGGACCTCCTCGATTCTGTTTCCCTGGAGATCGTAGGTGTTGGAGAGCCAAGGGATGCGGTGGCCCTCGACCCATTTCCCGTTTTCGTTTGTGATCTTCGTCATCTCAATCAAAACAGTCTTGACCGGTCCGATCAGGCGCTCTTGTTCTTTGTCGCTCTTCCTCCCAGCCCAAGCGGGATCCATCAGGAGGAGGGCCAGAACCAAGGCGATCAGGCCTGTTTTTATCGATGAATGATTCAGCTTGTCTAAACGCATTTTGGCATCGATCGGGTGAGGCGTTCCAGTTGATTCAGGTTTTAGTGAACAGGAGGAAAATCGATCACAACCTGGAAGCGGACCCATTTGGATTGAGCAGGAGAAACCCGAAGCGGGGGAAACAGATCATTTTCCCCTTCCGACTCACGCCTCCCCCCTTCCCTTTTCTAGCTCTTGGGTTTGACGTGACAACGGGTGCAGTTCGCGAGAGGGAAAGCCACCCGACCATGGCAGCGCCCACAAAATTCCCCGTTGACGATCTTGACCATCGAGATAGGGTTGCCCCCCTTCTTCATCATGAAGATGCCGGGGTGGCAATTTGCACAATCCAACCAGAAGGTATGCGGGAAGTGCGGAAAAATCACGTTCGGCATGGAGCCGACCGCCGGAATTTCGATATCGAACATAAACGGAGGAACGGGCGGCTTATTGAGGTCGAGCGCTTCGTGCGGCTTAATCATATTTTCTTTAAAAGATTTGACCCAATCGATCGCTCCGACGGCATCGGTCGGAAAATCTTTCAGCACCACATCTCCGTTTGAGTTGTCCCGATTATAGGGAGGTCCCGGTTCGGGAAGCTTGGTCGGATCAGCGAATTGCGGAACGGCGCTGGAGGGCGGGGGAGCAATCAGAGGAGGCTGCGCCGAAAGATCTTTTTCTTTGGCTTGGGCAGGCGGTTGAACCGGCACCTGAGCCGGCGTGGCTTGCGCGACCTGTGTAGGTGCCGCCGTCGGATTGGCCGTTTCGCTCTTGGCTTGCCGGATGCAGGCATAGAGGGTGGTGAGGGAAAGAAGTATGAGCAAGCATCCGGTATAGAGATATTTTTTTCGTTCTTTTACCCAAGCCATCAGAACCCTCCCGAATGATTCAAGCAAAACAAGTCGTCATCAATAATATAAATTAAGAATGCTATCTTGGAAAGCCTTCAAGAACCCCTGTCGTCATCCCCGGTGTTCCGGAGTGGCAGCGACCGCAGTCGATCGGTTTCCACGAAATGGTTCCATTATGGCATTTTCCGCAAAATTGTCCGTCGATGATAATTTTTTTCATGTCAATATCATTGGCCCCGGACCGCATTTCAAAAATGGCAGGGTGGCAAACCTTACACTTAAATTCCGCGCGATGGTACCAGTGAGGGAAGACCACCGGCGGCATCCCCCGTTTTTCAGCCTTGCTGTTCAGGACCATATCGCCGTAGTACCCCGACACCCGATCGCCGCCCCACATGTACGCCAGCAGAAGGCCTAATCCGAGTATAATGCCGATCCGAACACTTTTCATCTTCCCTCCCTCATCCATGCCGAAGTGGAATCCAACCGCTTCATTATCATACCCCTTTTCTTTTGTCAACAAATTTCATTCAAACCATTCAACTAAATGAAAAAGAGAGGCTTTTCATATCGTCTTTCCGATTTTTTTCTTGACAAAAGTGTAAAAAAAACTATAGTAATCCTTGGGATTTTTTGTATTCGTATCCGCGACCAGCTTTCTCTCAGATTCCCTTAGTTGAAGCCTCAAAGAACCGCCCTGCCGAATGAGATGAAAACGCGTCGGGAGTCCGTCCAGGATGACATTTAAGAGAATTCAAGTTTTCATCTTGTTGGGAAGCGTCGGTTTTATCCTCTTTGTTTCCGCCTCGGCCAGGGGTGGTTCTATCATCCGATCCCGGCATGATCTCTCCGCACTCAATTGGCGCGGGTATCAGAACGAGACCGGCCCGATGCAGGGAGGGACGTTCAACGACTACCGCGAGGCCTGCGTCTACTGCCATACTCCTCATAACAGCAGCAGCTTTGCTCCCCTCTGGAATCGAGAGCTTCCGCAGCAGCGGGGCTATCAGATGTATTCCAGCCCCAACTTCGATTCGGTCCCCCCGAAAGCGCCGGACGGAATCTCCCTCGCCTGTCTCTCCTGCCACGACGGGTCGGTGGCGCTCGATTCGGTCCTCAAGCCGCCGCAATTTCATGATACCGTCGAAACCGGCTCACATTATCGGATGACCCTGGAAGGTGAACCGGGGAGCGATGCCTGCTCGAAGTGCCATAATCGGTCTGAAGGGGCCTATGGCGGTCTTTCCGGGGCGCACGATGCGACGGTCCGTTACTTCACGAAGGATCTCCGGGACGATCACGCCATCTCAATGGTCTACCCGACCCTGGATATTGATCCGCAGTTCAATCAACCGACCATCCTCAAGCCCGACGGGGGCCGCATGTTCCCGAATGGGGTTCAAACCTTTGAGGGAGACAAGGTCCAATGCGCCTCCTGCCATGATATTCATAGTCCGGATGAAAAGAACATGGAGGGACGGGATCCTTTTCTGAGGGCCTCCAATCGGGGAAGCGCCCTCTGTTTGACCTGTCATCAGAAGTAGGAGGAAAGGTGTTTTATACGAATGAGGAAGGCGTGAGGCCTGAGGCGTTAGACGTGAGGGGTGAAAGAATTTGTTTTGGCCTTTCCGCCTCCCCCCTTCCGCCTTCCGCCTCCCGTTATTTAATTCTTGTACTGTCCCTGCTCGTCCTGGCCGGATGCGGCGGGAAGGCGCAAGCGCCCGACCGGGGCCTGGTCTGGCCCGCCCCCCCCGAAACACCCCGTGTGAAGTTCCTCTCGAGCATCGATTCTTCCGAAGATGTCGAGAGAAAAGGGTGGGGAGAGCGGATCAAAGCGGCCCTCTTCGGAGGCTCCTCCGGCGCCAAGCTGGTGAAGCCGTATGGCGTTTTTGCCACGCCGGAAGGGCGTCTTTATGTGGCCGACTCGGGTTGGAGAAAAATCTTGGTTTTCGATGCCCGGCAGGGGCGCTTCTCGATGATCGGCGTCGACGGCCCGGGGGCCCTCGCCGGGCCGATGGGGGTCGCCGTCGACAAGGGTGGACTGGTCTACGTCACCGATACGGTCCTTCGCAAATGTCTTGTCTACGATACAGAGGGGAAATACCTTTTTACGATCGGAGATTTAAACCGTCTCGAACGTCCGGTCGGTGTGGCCGTCAACGATGCGCTGAAGCAGGTCTACATTGCCGATACGCGAAAGCATCAGGTTTTTGTCTACGACTTCGAGGGAAATTTCCTGTTTGAATTCGGAAAACGCGGCGCGGAGGACGGCGAATTCAACTTCCCGGCGAACCTCTTCATCGATGCCTCCGGAAAGGTCTATGTCACCGATATGAACTTCCGGGTTCAGATTTTTGATCCCACCGGAAAATTCCTCTTCAAGTTTGGGAATGTCGGAACCGGTTTCGGGCAGTTCTCCCTTCCAAAGGGGATCGGGGTCGATTCCCAAGGACATATTTATGTCGTCGATTCCCGCTTCAACAATGTCCAAATCTTCAGCCCGGAGGGGAAGCTCCTTCTATTCTTCGGAGAGTTCGGAAGCAAGAACGGGCAGTTCTGGCTGCCGGCCGGCCTCTCCATCGACGATCAAGATCGGATCTATATTGCCGACCAGTACAATCATCGGATTAATATCTTCCAATATATCGGTCCAAAGGAAAAAAATGAGAAACCGGAGGAACCTCCCTCATGATCACGCGCCGCGGATTCTCTGATCGGCAGAGGGGAACCTCCAGCCGGATCGGGCGCTTTCTCTCCCGGGCCGGGGAGGCGCTTCCATCAGCGCTTTGCTCGCGAAGGCAGGGCGTTCTCCTTCTCTTGACGCTGGCCGGAACGGCGCTTTCGCTTTTGAATGTCTTTGCATTTGAAGATGTGCGGCATACCAAGCACAATCTCGCCGCGAACCCCGATATTCTCGCAGGAGAAGGAAGCGACCTCAAGGCGGGCGAGCTGACCTCGCTTCGGGGCGCGCGCAACCCGGAGGTGCGCGGCATCGAAGGAGATATCCGCTTGAATGAAGAGGTCTGTATCTTCTGCCACACCCCCCACGCCGCGCGGAGCAACGTCGGCGGGGTGACCGGAATCGCCCCCCTTTGGAATCGCCGCCTTTCCAATCCGATGGCCTTTTCCCCCTATACCAGCCCCAACTATGATGCGCAAGATATGCTTGGGACGCCGGGTCGGCCGAAGGGGGTCTCGCTGGCCTGCCTCTCCTGTCATGACGGCGCGGTCGCCTTTGATGCGCTGATCAACAGCTCCGGGTCGGGGGGCTTCTTCCCGAGCAACCGGGTTTTCAACGGGGCGGGGGGAAGCGTCGGGATGACCTTCTCGGGCCCGGCGGTGGATGCTACGAACAGCTTTCGAGAGGGGCGCCGGGACGATTCGGCGGGAGGATTCGTCTTCTTCGATGCTTTCGGGGGAGGACCGAATGCGTCGTTGGGGGCCGAGCCGTTCCCGAACCTGGGCCTCGATCTGCGGGATGATCATCCGGTGAGCATCGAGATCCCCCGAACGGATCCGCAGTTTCGCGAGATCCTGACGAATATCAACTCCAAAGGGGGACGCATTCCGGGAAGTGGAAGTGTGATGTGGATTGATCGAAATCCAAACGGCGCCTTTTTGCCGTTGGATAAACGCGATCGAATCCGGGCCTACCCTTCCGATCCCAATCGTCCCGATGCCCCCTACATCGAATGCGCTTCTTGCCACAATCCGCATGATGCGAGTCGGCCCAGCGGGCAGCCGGCCCTCTCCGAGCCGATCAACCCCCAAACGGTCAATAACAGTCTCTTTCTCAGGATGGCTTCAATGCCGGGGGCCAATCCGCAAAACCGGAATGCAGGGAGCCTGGTTTGTTTGAGCTGTCATAAAAAATGAAGGAGGCAAAGGGCCGGCAGGCTGGAAAAGATCGGCGCCGTCGGGGCGGACGAAGGCCTTTTTTACTTTTTTGTCTCTGTGCCGTTTATCTTCTCATCGCCGCGCTGCAGGCAGCGCGGTCGGAAGATCCGGCGCCGGCCGCGCAGGTCAATCGGATCCCGATCCCGGCGAGCTCCGTTGAAAGGGAGGTCCGAAACTATCTGCGCCAGATCGGCCACAAAGAGCTTTCCCCTTCGAGGATGATGCGCTTGCGGAGAGAAGTGCTGGAGCGACTCATTGACGAGGAGTTGATTTACCAGGAGGCGCTGAAGCAAGGAGGGAAGATCTCTCCCGAGGAGATCGAAGCGGAGGTCGATCGAATCCGAAAACGGTTTCCGGATGAGCGCGATTTCGATGCGGCGCTGGTTCGAGAGGGGCTTACGCTCGACGCGGTAAGGGAGGGGGTTCGCCGCTTCATCCTGGTCCGAAAGATGTGGAGCGAGATTTCTCCGTCGGATGAGGCGGAGAAAAGGAATTGGTTGGAAGGGGTTCGAAAGAGATCGGAAATTAAAATTTATTGATTTAAAGGGTAGGGGTAGGGGCAGACCCGCGTGTCTGCCCTCTCTGTGTCTCGGGCGCACATCGGTGCGCCCCTACAGAACGCCTGGGGGGAGGAACGCTCCGTTTGGAGAAGAAACACTATCTTTGGATCGGAATGCTCTTTTTGTTTCTTTCCCTCCCGGCGGTCTTCTTTTTCCCTTCGCGGGCGGATGGACGGCTCCTCAATCTGGGCGGGAGCGCGGATGTGACGTACGGGCTCATTCGCACGACCCAGCAAGAGGCCGTTACCGAGACGAGCTTTCTTCAGCAGCGATATAATCTCCATAATTATGGAGAGATCCTCGATCCGCGGCTGGGGACCTTCTCGTTGAACGGGACGTTCCTCAGCCAGGACACGCAATCGAAAGGCGATTCCACGGAACAGAATTTCAACTTCACCGATTACTCTCTCGCGTTGAATCTCTTCCCCTATGTTTCTCCATTTAGTTTTTACGCTCAACGGGTCACCCGCTCCAATCAGCTCGATGTCGTTGTAAAGGACACGGTCACCACTTATGGGGCGAATTGGTCTCTTTCGATTCCCCGGCTTCCGCGGCTGGCGCTTTCATACAACCAGTCGGAGCTGAGGGCGAACGATCCCAATCGTTTCCCCGATACCCTGAGCCGGTACTTCGATGTCGAATCGAGCGGCAAGGTGGGGGAGACCACGGTGATCGGCCGGTATCAATTCAACCAAACGGATGTGGCGAGGACGGACGGAGAGGTGGACGCCATCCATGGGCAGGGGGTGAATCTCAATACCGAGAGCCGTCTCGCGCCGGCCCTTTCGTTGAGCACTTTCACCCGTTACGCCAGTGTCGGCGGGGTGAACGCGCCGGGGCTGACCTTCTCCCAAGAACGGGGGATCGGCGCCGCCCTTTTCTACACCCCGAGCATTTACTGGGATACCCATGCGCGGGTCGAATACTCCGAAACGCCCGATACGGTCAACCTCAAGAGGATGAACGCTTTCTGGAGCGGCTCGATCCGGCCGACCGAACTGCTCGACATGGTGACGAGCATCCGGTATTTTCAATTTGAGGTGAGCGATACGAAAACCTCCTCTCCCTTCGGCGATTTTAACCTCAATTACCGCCCCTTCTTTGGGTTGAGCACCGGTTTTGGAGGGTCGTGGGGGGAGACGCGGACCGAGGGGAACGGGGCCGAGCTCGCCTCTTTCTATCAGCGGTACCGCGGCTATGTAAACTACACCCGGTCGGTCGAGATCCTGCGTTACAGCGCCAGCTATGCTTTAAGCTACGGCACGGCCGATACCTCCCGGAATAATTTGGGAGATCCTCAGGACGACCGGCTGAAAGATTTAATGAACACGATCACACTGGGGGTTGAGAACACGCAGGTCCGAATCGTCCATATCGCCCTGGGGTACACCTTCAACGATATCAACCGGACCAGCCGGACCGTCCAGCCGGAGGACGACCAGCGGTCGCATCTCTTCCAGGTCAACGTCGACAGCAGCTATTTCCGCGGGCTTCTTCTGAGGGACGACAGCCTCTTTCTCCAAGCCTCTTCGAGCCTCACCCGGATCCAGGGCTTCGGACCGGAGGGGAGCTCCTTCATGATCGACGTTCGGGGAAATTATTATTTTCTCGGCGGCGGGCTCCTGGGCGCGGGATGGACCCGGCAAGATTATCCGGAAGGATTTTATTTGGACTCGGATATCTACTATGAAGAGATCCAGTGGAATTTCTACGTTGGAAATGCAAACGTGACCGTCGGGGCCCGCGACAGCCATCAGCGGGGGGATGGAGATGTCTCGCTCGATCGGGATACGCTGGAGGTCACCACCGTGCTGGCGTACCAGATCGGGAAGTTCATTTTCAATCTCGATCATCGCTGGGCCAATGACCGCTCGGCGGGGGTTGTTTTCCGAAGCGAAACCCTCTTTGCGAGAGCGAGCCGGGTGTTTTGAAGAACGGGAGGCGTGAGGCGTGAGGGGGAAAAGAATAGGATCAAGAGCCCTGTTTCGAAACGGTCTGATCGGAGCCGTCCTATTGAGTTTAGCCGCTTGCGCGGAGGCGCCGGTCGAGAAACGTCCGACCCTTTTCTGGCCGGAGCCGCCCGATCCGCCGAAGGTCACGTTTGTTCAAAACCTGACCGAGCCGAAAGATGCCGGGGTGAAGCCCTCCTGGTTTAAAAAGGTCATCAACTTTTTATTCGGGGAGGGGGAAGCCCCTCATGTGATTCGCCCCTCCGGGATTACGGTCGATGAGGAGGGGGGGGTCTACATCGCCGACACGGGGCTGCAGGTCGTCCACCACTTCAATCAGACGTTGCATCAGTATCAACAATATTTTCGGCTCCCGGAGCCGTATGGACGATTGAAGAATCCGATCGGGGTGGCCGTCGACGCATCGAGGCGGCTCTATGTCGCCGATGCAGATCTCAACCGGGTCTTCGTCTTCGATACGAAGGGGGAATCGGTCCGGGTCATCGGCCGAAACGAGGAGATGCATCGGATTTCGGGGATTGCGATCGATCGATCGCGGGAGCGGCTTTATATCGTCGATACGATGGGGCATCAGGTCCTGATCTATACCCTTTCCGGAGAAAAGAAAGGGACGATCGGAAAACGGGGGACGGGCGACGGCGAGCTGAATTATCCGACCTATGCCACCGTCGATGAAGCGGGCCGCCTCTATGTCTCCGACTCGCTCAACTTCAGGGTGCAGGTGTTCGATCCGGACGGAAAATTTCAATCTCAGATCGGGAGCCTGGGAGCGACATTGGGTCAATTCTCCCGGCCGAAGGGGATCGCGGTCGATCGGGCGAATCATCTCTATGTCGTGGATACGCTCTATGATAACGTTCAGATCTTTAATTCGTCCGGGGAACTTCTCCTCCATTTTGGAAAGTCGGGGGTCGAGCCTGGATTCTTCTGGCTTCCTTCCGGGATCGCCATCGATCGAGAGGGTCGGATTTACGTGGCCGATTCGTACAATCAACGGGTCCAGGTATTTCAACTGCTGGAGGGGAAGGATCTCTCTCCCGGCCCGCAAGGCTGAAGGGGCAAAATGGGTTTCAAAGGGGTTCCCGTGTTGACAAAAGAAGGACCGGTCATTATATTGTTTGCCGGGGTGGAGAAGCGGATTTGATGAGGGGAAAGTTCAGGTCAAGCATCGGCGTCTATGGAGTGTTGATTGTTCTTCTCTTTCTGGTGGGAACGATCGCCTTGTCGCTTCTGGGCGTTCCCTTCCGGACCCCTTCCTCCGCCCAGCCGACGGTCGAGCCGTTTAACGAGGATGTCAGCAATACCAAACACAACCTCTCGGCGAACCCGGTTCCGAATCCGGCCCTCTTTCAGCACCTCTTCGATCCCGACCTGGAGCGAAACATCAGATCGGCCGCCGGTCCGAACGGAACCACCGAAGTCTGCGTCTTCTGCCATACCCCGCATGGCGCCAGCCAGGAGGGGGTGAAGATCCGGGCGCCGATCTGGAACCGGAATCTCTCCCCGGCCCATTACCAAATGTATGACCAGGTCTGGAGCAAGTCGTTCGAGGCGAAGCCGAATGATCCGGGCCGCCCGACCGGATACTCCCGCCTCTGCCTCTCCTGCCACGACGGCACCATCGCCCTCGGCAGCGTCGTCAACAAGGGGGGGAGCGGGGGGCTCAACAGCACCCCGTATGAGATGGAGTATCCGACCGGTCAGACCCCGGCGGGACCTCCCGGAAGCATGCCGATCGGCGAGGGGGTGAACGCCCAGGCCACCCGCGTTTTGGGCCGGGACCTCCGGAACGATCATCCGATCTCGATGAGATTCGATACCGAGCTGTTGTCCAAAGACGCCGAGTTCGTCAATCCCGGCCCCCCGATCCGGCGCCCGTTTACGCAGAGCACGCCGACGCCGATCGCCCCGCTGCGGAGGGCGACCGGGAACAGCACCGATGTCTTCGACTCCGTTCAGTGCACCTCTTGTCACAATCCGCATCAGGTCGATTTTCCGAAGTTCCTTCGGGCCAACCGGCTTCAATCGATGACCTTCGCCACCACCCAGGGGGAGAAACACCCCGGTTCGCCCGGCACGGAAGCCCCCCCGAAGGGAGGCGGGGCGATCATCTGCCTCTTCTGCCACGACAAGCCGGGATGGCCTTACAATGCCGCCGATCTGAATTCGCACTTCGGCGATCGGCCGACGGGGCAGTTCGACGACTCGCACCTGAAGCCGGGGGCGACCAATCTCCACAACAGCGAAGCCCCGGCCGTCGCGGAGCGGGCTTGCCTTGTCTGCCACGATCCGCACACCCGGCAGGGAGCGGTCCGCATCATGCGGGAAGGGGTCGATAAATTTGGAAACGTGGCGATTGAGCAGACCTGCTTCCAGTGTCATCAGCCGCAGGAAACGTCGATCCTCCAAGCCCCGACACGGGCGCCCGACATTATGACCCAGTTTTTCAAAGACCGGGAAGGGAACGGCAATCATGGAACCTCTCCGACGGGGAGCGCGATGGATCTGACCCTGGCGCTCGGCCATCAGCCGGTCTTCGTCGATCTTCCGAAGGAAGGGGTCCAATTGGGAAGCGACAACCGGATGCCGTCTTTCTTCGGCGGCCCCTTTGCCGAACCGGCCAACAATAAATCACTCACCGAAAATGCCCCTTCGTCCCCGGACACCTCCCATGTCGAATGCGTCGACTGCCACAACATGCACCGGGTGACCCGGCGGAATCGTTTCCAGGGGATGCCGGGGGTCACGATCAAGGGAGGCATCGTCGCCGAAACCCTCAAGTCGGTCGATGAGCGTCGGGAGCCGTATATCTATGAGGTCTGCCTCCGCTGCCACGGAAATACGTTCAATAATCATGTCCGTGAGTCTCTTTTCACGGCGGTCGGCACCGGCAAGACGGTCCAGGCGCGCGGGAACAGCCCGGTTAACCCGGCGCTCGGCGTCAACGCGCACGGCAGCAATAAGCGGAAAGAGTTCGATCCGACCTCCGTCCCCTTCTATCCGGAGAATTTCAAAATCCTGAATCCGTCCGATCCGAACAGCTTCCTCCCCGATCCGAACCCGCCCCGGTTTAACCATTCGTTCCATCCGGTCTTTCAGCCTGCGAGAAACCAATCGGGCGTCTTGAACAATTACACGAACAACATGTCGGTTCCGACGCAGCAGGGACAACTCCTCGGGAGAATGGGGTTGAGCCGTGAGAAGACGATCCACTGCACCGATTGCCACAACACCGATCTGTTCGGAACCTACCTGGGGGGTATCCCCAATTTAATCGCATTCGCCCTGAATGGATTTCCAACCATGCAGACCTGTTTCGATGGAAGCCAAAACACGCACTGCCCCGATTACCCGGGGCCGATTACCTTTGACGACACGCGGGGGAGCGCCTATCGCCGTCCAACCGATGTTCCAAACGATATTCCTGTCAATCCGGAGGGAGGGACACGGACGGCGAGCCTCAACGACCCGAAAACGGCGCAGGGGCCGCATGGGTCGATCTACAAGAGAATCCTTCGAGCCAACTATGATACGAAGATTGGGACGGCCACCCAGGCATTGATAGGGGATAGCCTTCTTGATAATACAAGCAGCAGCGTTACGGGGCATGCAAGCGCCACCTACAATTCTCAGAATTTTGCCCTTTGTTTTAACTGCCATGCGGAAGCGGCCTTCATCACGCCGTGGTGGGGAAGCGCTTCGGAGCGCGCTCCGAAGGAGCGTCTGACCAATTTCTATCGCGGCGGGACGCAAAATGTAGACGGCCAGGGCAACGACGGGGGGAATCTCCACATGTTGCACTTGGTCGGCCGAACCAATGCCCGCTGTCACGAGTGCCACAACAATGTCCATAGCAATGTCGAAGCGGGGAATACAATCTATGTCGGTGTCAATACCTCCACATTTACGACCGACAATCCCGGCCACAATGTCGATACCCACCTGATCAATTTCCAGCCGAACATAACAGGAAATCCGGACCGTCCTTCCAGCCAACCGATGTGGGGGGCCGGTCAGATGGTCAACGGACCCGGCTCTTCTACGGGGGACGAGTATACCGGCATCGCGGGTCGGAAGGGCCCGGGATGCAACCTCCGCTGCCACGGGTTTAAGATGCGGTTCAACTACGACGCCCACTCCGTCGTAAACGGCCAGAAATAGCAATGTCTTTCAAAAAAGTAATTCTCCTCTCTCTCTTTGTCCTCGTTTCCGTTGGACTCTTTTTTTTCTTTTTCACGCGACAGCGGGAAATCCCACCCGAGATGGTCTTTGTCCCCGCCGGTGAGTTCATCATGGGAAGCAATGATGTCGACTCCTCCGAGAGCCAAGGGGAGTTCGGGAACAAAAAGCCGTGGTATCTCGATGAGCATCCGCAGCGGAAGGTCTCCCTTGGCGGCTTCCTCATCGATCGATACGAGGTGACGCATCAGGATTATTCGGAGTTTGTCCAAAAGCGTCAACGGAAGCCGCCTCCTTCCTGGAAGGAAGGGCGCTATCCGGAGGGAGAGGCCCGCTTTCCGGTGGTTGACGTGACCTGGTTTGAGGCCGAAGACTACTGCCGATGGAAGGGAAAACGCCTGCCGACCGAGGCGGAATGGGAGAAGGCGGCGCGGGGGCCGCATGGGTATCTCTACGCCTGGGGAAATCAATTCGATGCCAAGAAGGCCAATGTCAGCGCCGGCGGCCACGGCGATATCACCCCGGTGGGACAATGGAAAGAGGATCGGAGTTTCTACGGCGTGTTCGATATGAATGGAAACGTCATGGAGTGGGTTTCCGACTGGTATCAGCCCTATCCGGGGGGAGATTATCAAAGCCCTGATTTCGGAGAGCAATTCAAAGTGGCCAAGGGCGACGCCTTCGGAGAGTCGGGCCACTATTCCCTTTCGATTTTTTCCCGCCTTTCCTTCCGACAGAACGTCGAGCCGACCGCGCGCTATCCTTTCCTCGGGTTCCGCTGCGCGAAAAACGATTAGAAAGAGCCCGGGCCGTCTTTGTTCTGACGATAAAATGGGATCGGATCGATTATTGGGTCGTGTCGACGAAGAGCGCCGTCGGTTGGTTCAGGGCGGTGTTATTACCCGAAAGGGTTTTGTGGTTGGCTTGACCTTCCGCCTCGCTCGCCCCCGTGAAGACATAGATGGCATTGCTTCCTTTATCCGCGACATAAAGAAGGTCGCTCTCCGGATCGAGGAAGATCGCAGAGGGGGTCTGCATGAAGCCGTCGCCGGAGATGATGCGGGCGGGGGCGCTGTTTCCGTTCTGAGTGGAAGCCTGTTCGAAGATTAGTATCTCCGTGGTTCCCTGATTCAAGACATACAATAGATCCCGCTCCGAATCGATCGCTACTGCGGCCGGCGCATTGATCCCGGTGGCGACCCCTCCGATCTCTGCGTCCGGGGCGACCGTCACCGATCCGGTCAATTCGTCCACATTCTTAAAGACCAAGACCGAGTGGCCTCCGTTGTTTGCGACATAGAGCGTCCTCCTTGTCAGATCAACGGTAAGGCCGCGGGGGCTATTCAGGGAGCTGCTC
>JAHFEM010000140.1 GCA_023248505.1 Nitrospirota bacterium | reverse complement strand
TTCGGGACGTAAGGACGCTGCCGCTCTCCATTCCAAGAGGTCCCGGCGATATCGAGATGGACCCATGGCGTCTCCCCGACGAATTGCTTCAAGAAGAGCGCCGCGGTGATGCTTCCCCCCGGTCGTCCGCCGGTGTTCTTTAAATCGGCGACCTCGCTCTTGATCTGATCATAATACTCCTCCCAGAGCGGCAGCGGCCAGACCCGCTCGCCGGTCTCATCGCTCGCCTTCTGGATCTGCGCGGTCAGCTTGGGATCGTTTCCGAAAAGGGCCATGGCATGATGACCCAAGGCCACCACGCAGGCCCCGGTGAGGGTCGCCAGGTCGATCATCGCCGCCGGTTTGTAGCGCGCGGCATACGCCAGCGCATCGGCCAGGCAGAGACGCCCTTCGGCGTCGGTATTGATGACTTCCACCGTTTTTCCGGAGAGGGTGGTGACGACGTCCCCCGGATGCATCGCCGTCCCGCTCGGCATATTGTCGGTCGCAGGAAGAACGCCGATAATATTGAGGGGAAGCTTCAATTGCGCCGCTACCTGCATCGTCCCCAAGACGGTCGCGCCGCCCGACATATCGTATTTCATCTGCTCCATGTTCTCCGCCGGCTTGAGCGAGATTCCGCCGGAGTCGAACGTGACCGACTTTCCGATCAGCGCGATCGGGCGACCCTTTTTCTTCGCTCCTTCATATTCCAGAACGATGAACTTCGGCGGCTCGACCGTCCCCCGGGCCACGCCGAGGAGGGCCCCCATCCCGAGCCGCTCCATATCGGAGCGCTCCAGCACCTCGACGTGAAGGTGATAATCGGAACCGATCCGCTTAGCTTCTTCCGCCAGGCGGCTCGGGGTCACCACGTTCGAAGGCGTATTGCAGAGATCCCGGACGTAGTTGGCCGCTTCGGCGATCAGCTTCCCGCGGAGGGCTCCCATCTGAATCTCGACGGTCTTTTTATCGTCCGGCTCGACCAGGGCGCACTCCCGGATTTCCTTCGGGAGGGCTTGCCGGTCGGTCTTGTAGACTTGGAATTGATAGAGGCCGAGGATCACTCCCTCCACCATCGCCTGCGCCAGATCCTGCACCGAGGTGCGGGGAAGCCCCTTGCCATGAATCTGCGTTGCGAACTGGGTAAACTTCAACTCGCGAATTTGCGTGGCGGCCCGCCCCATCCCCTGACGGATCCGATCGAGCGTCACCTCCGCGCGCTTGCCCAGACCCAACAGAAGAAGACGCGGCGCGGCGATCCTCCGATCGGTTCGAAGCAAGATCGTCTGGAGAAATTTTCCGGTGAACTCCTCCGAGGAGAGGACTTCTTGGATTTTGCCGCCGATCGCCTTATCAATCGACGCCACTTCGGGCAGAAGCCCCTCCCCCTCATAATGACCGAGGACGAGAACCTCCGTCGCTTGTCGCGCCAAGGGTACCCTTTGAACCTTAAATTCCATTCGAACCCCCTCTTTTAGACGCCCCGCATCTCAGGGTCCCAGATATATTTGTGAAGTTGCAATTGGAACCGAACCGGAAGCTTCTCCTCCAGAATCCACTCGGCCAGCTGCCTCGAATCCATCTGATGAAAGACGGGAGAAAAAAGAACGGGGTGATCCAGCAGGCCCGGGTATTGCGCCAGGATCTCCTTGGCCCAATCATAATCGGCGCGATCGGCAATGACGAATTTGACTTCATCCCCCTTCTTCAGACGATTGAGATTCTCCCAATGGACCGAATGGCTCATCTTGCTGCCGGGACACTTGATATCCATGATAATGACGGCGCGCGGATCGACCCGATCAATCGGAATGCTTCCGCTTGTTTCAATTAAAACAGCGTGCCCCTCATCGAGGAGCAGGGTCACAAAGGAATAAACATCTTCTTGCAGGAGCGGCTCCCCCCCGGTCACTTCGACCAGGCGACACCCATGGCCGCGCACTTCTTGCAAAACGGATTCGATCGATCGATCGGTCCCCTCATAGAAAGCATAGGCGGTGTCGCACCAGCCGCATCGAAGGTTACAAAAGGTGGTTCGTACAAAAACACAAGGAAGCCCAGCATAGGTGGATTCTCCCTGAATGCTCTTGAAGATCTCATTAATTTTCATAAATGTTTTTGAAGGTATTTCCGTCAAGAAAATAAAGGGTAGGAAGATCTGCTTTCCGGCGCTCCAGCTGGCGCCGATCCTTAATACGCCGCTGCAACTGACGGCGGTCCAAACCAGCGATGGGAAGATTGAGTGCCCGGCGATCGGGGCCGTAGCCGCGCGTCATCTGTCGCCGCTCTTGATTGCGTCGCTCCAAGCCTGCCTCCAAACCGTTGGGATTTTAACAGGTTGTCCGACCAACGTCAAGCAGGAAGAGACCTCTTGCGCCTTCGGAGCAGGCGATGAGAAAACAGTCCATATACGGTGCAAAATATTTTAGGACAAAGCGGGGGTATTCCGAATCGAATGGGTCAAAGCGTCCAGCGTACTCTCTGGAAAACGGATTCGGTGGAAAGATGCGGGACCGCGGGCTTTTCTCTTTATCGATGAAAAAGAATAAGAGCTTTAAGGATTCATCGAAGAAGACGACGAAGAGATGCGTGCCGCCTTGAGGCGCTTCTTTCGGGCCTCTTTCTGCTTTCTCTTTCTTTTTACGGAGGGTTTTTCGTAGAAACTTCTGCGCTTGAGTTCTTTTAGAAGGCCCTCTTTCGCCAGTTGTCGCTTAAGGGCCTTCAAGGCCTTCTCGATTTGATTCTCGTAGACTTTGATCAAACAGTTCTCCTTTTCCGACCGGGAGGAATCCCGGCGGACCGATCTAAAACAACGTTAAATTAAAAGCCCCCAGAACGTGGAAAGCTCTCTGGGGGCAGAGCCGATTGTAAAGAGTGAACGCAATTATTACCTACTTTTCGGTCATTGTCAAGAAAAAATAATGCCGACGGACCAAAACCCTTGAAGGAAATCGCAAGCGCCTCCTCACGGAATCTTCTCCGTTTTTGGGAATCGCACGAAGAAGGCCGCCCCCTCTCCTTTTGCCGATTCGATCCAAATTTTCCCCTGGGCTAAATCGATGACCTTCTTCACGATCGACAATCCCACCCCCGTTCCCTCCACCTCCATATCCTTCAGGCGCTGGAAGACTCCGAAGACCTTTCCATGGTATTCCGGATCGATTCCGATCCCATTGTCTTTCACATAAAACTGAACCCACTCCCCGCTCTCCTCTCCGCCGATCTCGATCCGGGGGCGAGGCTGATTGCCGATGAATTTGGCCGCGTTGGTGATCAGATTCTGGAAAAGCGCGGTCATCTGCGTCCGATCAAAGGTAAATTGCGGCAGCGTTGGATCGACGATGACCTTGATCCCCTTTTCTGCAAATCGCTCTTGATGCAGATCGAGGATCTTTTCAATAACCGATCGCACCTCCGCCGGCTCCGGCGCATTGTGCGCCCGGCCGATGCGGGAAAGGGCCAATAGATCGATAATCATCTCCTCCATGTAGTTCGCATTCGCAATGACCCGCTGCAGGTAATGCTTCCCTTTCTCATCAAGTCGATCACGGTAATCCTCCATCAGGATGGAGGCCATCCCCTGCATTGAGACAACCGGGGATTTCAGATCGTGGGAAATGGTGTAAACCACCGATTCCAGCTCTTGTGTCCGCAACTTGACCTCATTCTCCAGATGCTCATGGGCCATCGCTAGATCTTCGCTCATCCGGTTAAAGCTCTGCGACAGGACACCTAATTCGTCTTTTGACCGGATCGGGACCAGCGCCCCGTATTCTCCCCGGCTGATCTTCTCCGTCCCCTCGACCAGGGATCGAACGCGCCAGAGGATCTTTCGAATGAAGACCACAGAGGCGCTCACGACAACAACACCGGAAATCGTCATCATCCAGAAGATCTGATTTTTGATCCGGTTTTCGGTCTCAAGGATTTCACTCGTCGGCAGCCCTAGCCGCAAGGTTCCCAGCCGGGTCGTTTCTTTTAACTCTCTTCCGCCGAGCAGGAGAAATTCCTCTTCGGTGGTCGCCTGTCGGACAGACCAGACCGGAAGGAAGACATCGACGACCGTCTGGCCATCCACCGTCATCTCACGGTAGCCGGGCTGATCGGATCGGAGGGCGTCTCGGGTAACGGGATCATCATACACTTTTCCGGTTTCGATCACATTCGTATGGCCGAGGACCCGCCCTCTCGGATCAAGAGCGATCGCATAGATCGCGCCGGTCTTCTTCAGGCTCGCTTGCAGAATCGGCAGAATCACTGTTTCGCTTTGAATCTGGAAACCGGAGACCGTTGCGGCGGGGAGGTCTTTTGTCCTCAGTAATCCCCTTTTAGCCACCTCCTCCAGAAGGATCGTATGAACAGAGCGTTGCGAGAGGAAAATAATCAGTCCCCCGACAAGGAGCGCCATCGAGACGAGGAAGATCAGGAGCTTCGTTTGAAGTTTCACGGGAACACCTTATCGGCTTTCCGGAGCGCCTCCCGAGGAATGAGGACTGCAAGGCGTTTGAGAGGAGGCTGAAGCTCCTTTAGCTTGGAGAGAATCAGCCCGGCGCCCTCGCCTAGATCGGCACCACTCTGTCTGGATCGTTCCATTGCGCTGCTTTTCCTCCGAAGGCAACCACAACGCGTGTTTCGAGAGAATCCGGGAACTCCCGGTGATGCGGGCTGACGAGATTTTTCCCGGCGACGAAAATCTTCAAACCCTTGAGCGGATTACTTGGATCACTCGCCGGGGTGATTTTGTACGTGCCTAAGCGGGCTTTTTTCGACCCAATACTTCGATGAAGATCCGCACCACTTCGGGATCAAACTGGGTGCCGGCATTCCGTTGGAGCTCTTGAACCGCTTCCTCATGCGACATCTTGGGACGATAGGGGCGAACGGAGATCATGGCGTGATAGGCTTCGACCACGCCGAGCACCCGGGCCAAGAAGGGGATCTCCTCCCCCTTCAATCCGTTCGGATAGCCGTTGCCGTCGTATCGCTCATGATGATAGAGAATGGCCGGGACGACCGTCTCCAGCTTGGAAGATCCCTTGATCAGCATCTGCGCCAGGGCCGGATGGGCCTGGATAATCCGCTTCTCTTCGGAAGAAAGGGGACCCGGCTTATTCAAGAGGGTGTCGGGGATACTCACCGTTCCAATATTGTGAAGCAGACTCGCCATCTGCAGGCTCTGCTTTTCCTGCTCGCTTAAATCGAGCGCATCGGCCAGGAGAAGCGCGTATTCGATCACCCCATCGGAGTGGCCCCGGGTATAGGGACTCTTCGCATCGATCACGACGGCCAGATCCCGAATGGTCTTCATCTGCGGATCGCGTAGAAGTTCCTCCAGCCGGCCTTGGTTTTTCTCGATCGAGGCCTTGAGCGTCTCGCTATACCGGCAGACCCGGTTCCGTCCGTCTCTATTGGCAAAATAGAGGGCCTGATCGGCGGCGATGATCAGCTCTTCCCGCCGGCTTCCATCCAGCGGAAAGGAGGCGATCCCGATGCTGACCGAAAGGTGAGCCCGATGCCCGCTGGGGGTCGTGAACGCCGTATCCGAAATGGAGCGGCGAATCCGTTCCGCCACCGTCACCGCATGCGCGCCGAGGGTCTCCGGGAGGATGACCGCGAACTCCTCCCCCCCATACCGGGCCGGGAAGTCGACGGTCCGGATGCACCGCTGGACGACTTTGACAATCTCCTTGAGAATCGCATCTCCGACCGGGTGACCGTGGGTATCATTGAAGGTCTTGAAGTGATCGATATCCATCATGACGACCGAAAACTCTTTTCCGTATCGGCTCGCCCGTTCCACCTCCTCATGGAGCCGTTTCTGGAATTCGCGATGATTGTAGAGGCCGGTCAAGCTGTCGGTGGTCGCCCGCTTCTCGGTTTCTTCCAAGAAGCGGGCGTTATCAATGGCGACCGCCGCATTCACACACAAGGTCATCAGCGTATCCTGATCTTCCGAGGAGAAACTTCCCTCTTTCTTATTCATCACGCTCAGAATCCCCATCACCCGCCCCTCGCGCAGGAGT
>JAHFEM010000139.1 GCA_023248505.1 Nitrospirota bacterium | reverse complement strand
TGGCGCTCTCAACCCGCAGCAGCAACGGAAGAAGCCAGGGACGCAACACTGAAAAGCGATCGGTCATGGGGTTTTTGATCTCGATCAGTCGCGCTTCCGGCCGCTCTTTTCCGACCCGCTCGATCCGCATCCGCTCGACAAACTCCTGCCGGGAACCGAGAACATTGGAGAAAACCTCCTGAAAACCTAAGCCGACCATCTCCTCCCGTATCCGGTCGGAGAGCCGCTCCAGAGGTGAGAGCGATCCGACGGTGAAGGTCGACGGCATCTCCGGATCAAAATGGGCGATCCCGCGGCTGATCACAAAATCCTCGATCACATCGATCGGGTGCATGATATCGTCCCGGTATGGAGGGGCGGTCACCCGAAATCGTTTCCCCTCTTCCGAAAGGCGATGACCGTAACGCGACAGGAGAGAAACCATCTCCTCCTTGGCCACCTTCTCCCCGAGCACTTGGTCGAAGTCATCGAGGCTCACTTCCATGGGGGCCGAGAAATCAAGCGGCATCACGATCTCCCCCCCAAATTCGGTCTCCTCGGGGAAGTGGACGGCGACCGGCTCAACGGTCGCCCCCCGATCCGCAAGGTTGCAGGCGAAGATATTCAGCGCCAGCAACACCATCCTCAGATCGGTGCCGGTCACTTCAACAAAGAGATCGGAATCCCCCACTTGCACCTCGCCGATCTCGCGGCTGTTGATAATCGGCGGGAAGGAGAGGATCTGCTCTTTCGCATCGATTAAAATCGGATAACGGTCGGCCCCCTTCAAGGTAGGGGCATAAGCGATCCCCTTCGGGTGACGCGCGAGGATTTCTGCGAGGCTCATCGGTTGGTCGAACCCCAACGGCGTGAAACGGGTTCGCGCCGGATCGGCCACTTCATATCGGACCGGGAAGACGATCTTCGGAAGACGGTAGAGGCCGATCGAGACGGTTTGGCGCTTCCGCCCGAAGATTTCCGCGAGCTTCTCCTGAGTCTGGATTAGCTGCACCAGGATCGGATCGCTCACCCGCATCCCCCGCGCCACACAGGCCGCCAGGTAAGGGCGGATCGATTTCAATTCCTTTGAAACGATAACCCTTCGCTCCGCCGGCCCCTTCCGATCGGTGAAGAAGGGATAGCCCTTTCCCCCAGTGGCCGGGCCATTAGATTCCATCAGGCGAATTTGGCGCACGATCCCCTCCGAACACCAGAGGTCGGGTCGATTGCTGTCGTTCAACTCGATCTTAGCCGAATCCTCTTTGGGCAGGAACTCCTTGACCTCTCCCTTCACATATTCCAGGAGCGATTCGAGCTCGGACTCGCTGATTTTCCCTTTACCAAGGAGCGATTCGAAATCGCTGATTTTGATCTCAATCGTCGGCATCGTTTCTAACCTATTCCTTCTTGTACGGTCCGCTTTTCGCGGATGAATCCGAGATCGGGCGAGAAGAGATCCCGAATGTCGGAGATCCCAAGCGCCACCATCGCCATTCGATCCAATCCAAGTCCCCACGCGATCACCGGGACATCGACTCCGAGCGGGTTCGTCACCTCCGGGCGGAAAAGTCCCGCCCCGCCCAGCTCCATCCAACCGAGCTTCGGATGCCGCACATGCATCTCGACCGAAGGCTCCGTGAACGGAAAGTAGGCCGGAAGAAACTTGATCTCCTCCGCCCGCGCGACCTCTTTCGCAAAGAGGGTGAGGAGTCCGAGCAAAGTTCGGAAATGGATCTCTTTCCCAAGGACAATTCCCTCCACCTGAAAAAAATCCGGGGCATGCGTCGCATCGACTTGATCGTAGCGAAAACAACGGGCGATGGAGAAATACTTTCCTGGAATCTTCGGCGAATCTCCCAGCGTCTGGGCCGAGACCGCCGTCCCCTGGCTACGGAGGATCGATCGCCGGGTCCGTTGCGCATCGAAGGGGTAGCGCCAGCCGCGCGAGCCGGTCTCCCCGCCGTTTCGATGGGCGGCGGCGACCCGATCAATGACCTCCTGGGGAATGCCCCTGTCGATCCCTTCGACGAAATAGACGTCGTGAATCTCGCGCGCCGGATGGAACTGCGGCATGTAGAGGGCATCCATGTCCCAGAATTCATTCTCCACCAGCGGACCGCGCATCTCCTCGAATCCCATCGAAATGAACTTCTGCTTGACCTGATCGAGGAAGCTCCGGTACGGATGTTTCCGGCCGCCGACGATGCGAGGGGGGGGAAGTTGAATGTTATACTTCCTGAATTTTTTCCCTTTCCAATTCCCCTCCTTCAGCATCTCCGGGGTGAGGGCGCCGACCTCTTCGGCTCCCCCGACCGACTGCATCCGCTCGTGGAGCGGAACAAAACGCTCCGTCGGCGCGTACATTCGGGTGATCCGCTCGTTGACGCGGAAGATCCCCTTCGCCTTCCCCCGCTTGCGGTGATAGGCCGAAATGGTTGCTTGGTCATCCGGAGAGAGGGACGTCATCTCGATCTCTTCCGAAGCCTGCGAGAGCCGCCCGATGACCTCCTGCAGCCGCTCGAATTCGGAGAGCTTGGACGGGTCGGCGATCTCCAACAGTCCCCCCGGGACGACGCGAACCGCTCCGGTCTCCTTCAGGGCGCCGATCGCGCCGCTCTTTTCATCCGCCTCCATGTCGGCCCGCTGCTGAAGCTCTCGGATCGGGACCTGGCCCCGCGCTCGGATCTCGTCGGCCATTCGGAGCGCCGGATTTTTCTGTGACGCATACGACCGGCCGACCTCGGTCAACGAGACGAGCTCCTGCCGCCGCTCCTCGATCACCTTCAGCACCTCTTTTGAGAGGAGCCATCCGAGGGCCATCGTTAATTGGGAGGGTTGCAGCGAAGGCTCTCTTCGAAGGATCTCCTCTTCCCCAAGGCGCTCTTGGCCCAGAAAAAGGGGCAAGACCTTTCGTTCAAGGGGATGAAGGCTCTCCGCCAGCGTTAGAATCTCATTCTCTTCCACAGATCACCCTTGAAAATTTTCGTTTACGATACGGTGAATCCCAGAGGGTGTCAAGCAGCGCGAACAAAATACTTGCCTTGCACCTCCGCAACCCGCATTGCACTTATGTAATCTCTTCTCGAAATTGGCGGATCGTCGCTCGGTAATCGCCGCTCTCGAAAATTGCAGAGCCGGCGACAAAGACATCGACCCCCGCCTCGGCCAGCTGACGGGCGTTGGCCACCTTGATCCCGCCGTCAACCTCCAGATCGACCGACAACCCCCGCGCGTCGATCATCTTGCGGGCGGCGCGGATCTTATCGAGGACCTTCGGAATAAAGCGCTGCCCCCCGAAGCCGGGATTCACCGACATCAATAGGAGAAGATCGATCTCATCGATGATCTCCTCGATCGCCGAAATCGGGGTCGCCGGATTGAGGGAAATCCCCGCCCGCGCCCCCTGCTGCTTGATCAACTGAATCGTCCGGTGCAGATGCGGACAGGCCTCCACATGAACCGTCACGGAGGCGGCCCCTTCTTTGATGAACTCCGGGATCAGGTGATCCGGCTCCACGATCATGAGATGGACATCGAGCGGGAGCGCCGTCACCTTCTTCGCCGCCTCCACGATCAACGGCCCGACCGTGAGATTTGGGACGAACCGGCCGTCCATCACATCGATATGGATCCAATCGGCCCCCGCCGCATCGACCGCCTTGATCTCCTCCCCCAAGCGCGAGAAGTCGGCCGACAAAATCGACGGCGCAATCTTCCGCTCCTTTTTCCCAGAACCGGAACGACCTGCTGGTGTCATCTTCCTCCCCTACTCCACTCTGATCCAACGGACGGCAAAAAACTGGTCCATTTTATCCGAATTGAAGAGCGTTGTAAAATACCTTTGCTCGTTGACATATTTTCGGGCGGAAACCGGGAGCCCCCCTCGCGGATCCTCCAGCTTCAGTTCCGGGTGGGCCGCCCCGAACGACGCCGCCTGCCGCTCGTTCTCCTCCGGCTCGGTGGAACAGGTCGCATAAACCAACCGGCCTCCCACCTTCAGATGAGAAAGCGCCTGATCCAAGATCTTCCGCTGCTCCCCGGCGTACTCGGCAATAATCGACGGCTGCTTCCGCCACCTCCCTTCGGGGATCCGCCGCAGGATTCCGAGGGCGGAGCAGGGGGCGTCGATCAGGATCCGATCATAACGGCGGCCGGCCGCGGTTGCCTCGGCCAGCGGCTCGATGGAGATTCCGGGAGCTTGCAGCCGTGCAATGTTCTCTCGGATGAGATCGATCCGGCCGGTATGAATATCGGTCGCCGTCATTTGCGCCCGCCCCCCCGATAATTCCGCAAGATGGGTCGTCTTCCCCCCCGGGGCGGCGCAGAAGTCGAGGATTGTTTCCCCCGGCTGCGGATCGACCAGTTCGGAGATCAACTGCGCCCCTTCATCTTGAACGTAAAAAAGCCCCTCCCGATAGGAAGGAAGCGAGGAAACGGCTGCCCCCCTGACAAAGAGCGCAACGGGAGAGAACGTTGAGAGCGTGACGGCCGCCCCTTCCTCTTCCAACCGGCGCGCCAACGCCTCTCTCTTGATCTTAAGGATATTGGTTCGAAGCGTGGTCGGAGGAACTTCGTTATTCGATCGGCAAAATTGAAGCGTTTTTTCTTTTCCCCACCGGGCCAGCCATCGCCGCACCATCCACTCCGGATGAGAGGTGGTGACCGCAATGAACGTGACCGGATCGCCCTTGGGATCAGGGGTCGGGAGAGACTCCTTCTGCCGGAGGATATTCCGGAGAAGGCCGTTGACCAGTCTGGCCGCCGGCATCCCTTCCGCCTCCTTCGCAAACTCAACGGAAGTGTTCACGGCCGCAGAGGGAGGAATCTTATTGAGGAAGAGCAGTTGATAGAGTCCCAGACGGAGGATATTTCGAATGGCCGGATGAAGCGTTTTGACCTTGGAGAAGTGATCGATCTGCCAGTCGAGCGCCCCCCGTTGGCGAAAAATGCCGTAGACCAATTCGGTCAGGAGGGCCCGATCCCGCCGCTCCATCGGATACGCGGTCAGATAGCGGTCGATCAGGGTGCTGAGATCTTCCTGGCTGGATTCCGATTCCGCCAAGAGAAACAAAGCCCCCGACCGCGCGGCCGGGGGCTTTTTCTGAGAACGAATGAGTCTAGGGTTCGAAATGGATTAACCTCTTCGGCCGTAAACCATCGCCTCTAGCCGAGCAATCCGCTCTTCCATCGGAGGATGGGTCGAGAAGAGCGACATCACTCCGCCCCCTCTCAACGGACTGACAATGAAGAGGTGAGCGGTCGCCGGATTGGCATCCATGGGAATCCGTTGAACCCCCGCATGCAATTTCCGTAACGCCTCGGCCAACCAGAGCGGGTTTCCGCAGAGCTTCGCTCCCCCCGCGTCGGCCTCGAATTCCCTGGAACGGGAGACCGCCATCTGGATGAGCATTGCCGCGATCGGCGCCAGGATAATCATTACGATCGCGCCCAATCCGCTCATCCCCCCTTCTCGATCATCCGATCGTCCGCCGAAACCGCCGAAGATCAGCGCCCACTGGGCCATGTTGGCCAGCATCGAGATCGCGCCGGCGACCGTCGCCGCCACAGTTGAAATAAGGATATCGCGATGCCGGACGTGAGAGAGCTCATGCGCCAAGACGCCGGTCAACTCCTCCCGATTGAGGATCCGCATAATTCCGCTGGTGACCGCCACCGCGGCATGGTTCGGATTGCGGCCGGTCGCAAAGGCGTTCGGGGTTGGATTATCGATCATGTAGACCTTCGGCATCGGAATCTGCGCCCGCATCGCCAGATCGGCCACGATGTTGTAGAGCTGCGGCGCTTCAGCCTCGGTGACCGGCTGGGCCCGATACATCTTCAAGACGATCTTATCGGAGAACCAGTAGCTCACACCATTCATGACCAGGGCAAAACCAAACGCCAAGATCATCCCCTGATTCCCGCCCAACGCTTTCCCCGCGAAAACGAGCAGGACCGTCAATAGGGTCAAGAAAAAGGTTGTTTTGAGTGCGTTCACGTAGATACCTCCTTATGGGTGAAGAACAGTCCGTTCCTGGATCGGGTGACCCGC
>JAHFEM010000138.1 GCA_023248505.1 Nitrospirota bacterium | reverse complement strand
CTGCGCCTGGATGAGCTCCCGCAGATCTTCAATGTCTTGAAAGGGGAGATGAGCTTTGTCGGACCGCGGCCCGAGCGCTCCTACTTCGTCACGCAGCTTTCGGAACAGATCCCCTTCTATGCGCTCCGCTGCGCGGTCAAGCCCGGCGTGACCGGATGGGCCCAGATCTGCTATCCCTACGGCGCCTCCGTAGAGGATGCCCGGGAGAAGTTAAGATACGACCTGTACTATATCAAGAACATGTCGATTCTCTTTGATCTGTGGATCATCTTTCAGACGCTGAAAATCGTTCTGTTTGGAAGGGGGGCGAGGTGAATGAACAGGCAGTTTTCAGCGATCAGCCGTCCGCTTAAATCTCCAGCTGAACGCTGAAAGCGGACCGCTTCTTTTTCTGGAGTCTATATGTGCGGAATTGTCGGTTATGTGGGAAGTCGGAACACGGTGAACATCTTGTTGGAAGGGCTGAAGCGGCTGGAGTATCGCGGCTATGACTCCGCCGGAATCTGCTTCTTCACCGAAGGGACCATGACGGTCAAAAAAGAGGTCGGGAAGCTGATTCACCTGGAGCGGCGGCTGGCGGAAGAGAAGGTGGGGAGCGGGACAGGGGCCGGAATCGCCCATACCCGTTGGGCGACCCATGGGGAGCCGAGCGTCCGGAATGCCCATCCGCACCTCGATTGCTCCGGGCGTTTCTCCGTCGTTCACAACGGCATCATCGAGAACAACGCCTTCCTGAGAAAACAATTGCAGGAGGAAGGCCATCGCTTCGCTTCCGAGACCGATACGGAGGTGATCGTCCACCTGGTCGAGAAACATTTCCAGGGCGATCTCGCCGAAGCGGTTCGAAAGGCCTCCCTCGCGCTGGAAGGGAGCTTCGCCGTTGAAGCGATGAGCGCGTTCGTCCCGGACGAAATCGTTGCGGTGCGGCGGGGGAGCCCCCTGGTGATCGGGACCGGCCAGGGAGAGCAGTTCGTCGCCTCCGACATCCCGGCGCTGGTCGCCTACACGAGGGAGGTCGTCTGGTTGGAAGAGGGAGATCTGGCGGTCGTTCGGCCCGAAGGGATTCGGGTTCTCAATGCGGTTTCAGGGAGCGCGGTTCAAAGAGAGACGCAGCGGGTGGCTTGGGACGCGCAGCAGGTCGAGAAGGGACGCTTTCCGCACTACATGTTGAAAGAAATTCACGAGCAACCCGAGGCGATCCTGCAGATGGCGCAACGGGGGGTTCTCTTTCAAGGGGCGGCGCCCGAACGGCTGTTTGCCGGGGCCGATGCGATCTCGCAGATCGATCTGGTCGCCTGCGGAACCTCTTGGCATGCGGCGCTGGTCGGAAAGCGGATGATCGAGAAGATGACGGGACTGCGGGTCGAAGTCGACATCGCCTCCGAGTTTCGATATCGGGAGCCGATCGTCGATTCCAAAACGCTTACGATCGGGATCAGCCAGTCGGGAGAGACCGCCGATACCCTGGCGGCCCTGCAGATGGCGGCGGAGAAAAAGAGCGCGATCTGGGCGATCTGCAACGTGGCCGGAAGCAGCATGACCCGCCTTGCAGAGACGGTCCTCTATACCGATGCGGGTCCTGAGATCGGGGTGGCCTCGACCAAGGCGTTTACCTGTCAGCTGGTCGCGCTCTATCAGCTGGCGAGCACCATCGCGGCGGTCCGTGGGACCGCTCCTTTATCGGAACCGGAGCGGAGGAGCGAGCTGTCCGTTCTCTCGAAACAGATCCGGGAGATCCTTCAGCGGGAGGAGGAGATCCGCGCGTTGGCGAGCGAGTATCGTCAGAAGCGCGACTTCCTCTTCATGGGGCGGGGGATTTACCATCCGATCGCCTTGGAGGGAGCGCTCAAGCTGAAGGAAATTTCTTATATCCACGCGGAAGGATATCCCGCCGGCGAGATGAAGCACGGCCCGATCGCCTTGATTGACCCGGAAATGCCGGTGGTGTTTCTCGTGCCGCAAGACGCGGTTTACGAAAAAGTCCTCGGAAACATCGAGGAAGTGCGGGCCCGTGGGGGAAGGATTATCGCACTGGCGCAGGTGGGGGATGAGCGCGTCGCCGATCAGGCCCACCACGCGCTTTATCTTCCTAAAAACAACACGTTTTTAAACGCCGTGTTGATGACGATTCCCTTGCAGCTGTTGGCCTATCACATCGCGCTTCAAAAGGGATGCGATGTCGATCAACCGAGAAATCTGGCCAAGAGCGTGACCGTGGAGTAAGGGGCCTCACATCGCACCCCCCCGTCTCTCTCTTACAATGAAGGAAAGTAGATGAGTGTGGTCGAATTTGTTTTCTGGCTCTCGTTTTTCGTGATTATCTACACCTACATCGGCTATCCGCTGCTTCTGTCCGCTTGGCGCTCTCTGGCAAGAAAGAGGGTTCGAAAGGGAGAGATCCTCCCCTCGGTTTCGGTGATCGTCGCCGTGTACAACGAAGAAGGGATCATCGAGCGAAAATTGAAAAATCTTTTTGACCTCGACTATCCCGCCTCTCTTTTGGAGATCATCGTCTCCTCGGACGGCTCCACCGATCAGACCGAAGCGAAGGTGGGCCGCTGGCAAGAGCAGCATTCGAACGGACCGTCCCTGCTTCTGCAAACGGCGCCGGCCCATGTCGGAAAGGCGGCGGCCCTCAACCGGGCGGTCGCTCATGCCCGCGGAGAGATCCTCGTCTTCGCCGATGCACGGCAATGGCTCGATCGACAGGCCGTCGCGGCGTTGGTGGCCAATTTCGCCGATGATCGCATCGGCGCGGTCAGCGGCGAGTTGATCTTGATGGATCGGCCGGGGGGAGATGGGGCCGCCGGCATGGGGTTGTACTGGCGTTATGAGAAATGGCTTCGAAAAATGGAGAGCGATGTCGATTCAATGCTGGGGGCGACCGGAGCGATCTACGCCGTCCGGAAAGGGCTCTACGATCCGATTCCGGCGGAGACGATCTTGGATGATGTCCTAATTCCGATGCAAGCGGTCTTCAAAGGATACCGGACCGTCTTCGAGCCGAAGGCGCTGGCGTACGATTTTGTCACCCGGCGGACCGAAAATGAATTTACCCGAAAGGTCAGAACGCTCTCCGGCAATTATCAGCTCCTCTGGCAGATCGGAGCGCTCTGGTCCTGGAGAAGGAACCGCATTTTTTTCCAATACTTCTCCCACAAAGTGGCCAGGCTGGTGGTTCCCTTCATGCTGATGTTGCTGCTGTTCTCGAACCTCTTTCTAATGCACGGATTTTATTTTGTCTTCTTCTGGCTTCAAGTCGTCTGGTATGGCTTGGCCGTATTGGGAGGAATGTCACATGGGAAGGTCGATCCGGAAACAACGTAGCGCGCCGCCTCAAGAAAGGGAGCGGGGCGCAATGCAGCGCGCGGCCGCCTCCCCCCTTCGGGGTGCTGAGGAGCGGCCCGCGATCTCGGCGGGGAAACCCCATCGTCTCCTTCGCATTCTTCGGGGAATAGTCCAGTTTCCCTACACCTTCGTGGCGATGAACGGGGCGGCGGTGGTCGGCTTTATCGCGTTTCTTCAAAATCGAAAAGATATTTGGGTTCGCTCTTCCGAAATGGAGCGGTGGGAGGGAATGGCGGAACCGACCGTCCCGATGTCGGCGGCGCGTTCGTCCCATTCGGTGAGAAAAGCGGCTTAGAAAAATGAAAGGACGGAAGGCGCAAGGCGTGAGGGGGAAAAAATGAAAAGAAAGTTCTTTCGTCTTTCCCCCGTCCGCCTCCCGCCGCCTTCCTTCCGTGTTCTCCAGAGAGGAAGCCTTTGAATTATCGCGTCGAAGAGATTTCGGATTTCTACACATTTATCTCCTTGGAAAAAGAGTGGAACGCCCTCTTGGCCGGGGCAGGGGTGAACGCCCCTTTTCTGCGGCACGAGTGGTTTCGGGTGTGGTGGAAGGCGTTCGGCGGGGAGAAGCAATTGGTGATCCTTACGGCGCGATCGGCCGACGGCGCCCTGGCGGCGGTCGTCCCCTTGATGGAGGAGAGAGGATTCCGAGTGGGAATTCCCTGCCGTATCTGGAGCTCCATGAGCAACGACCATTCCTGCCGCTTTGACTTTCTCATCGGCGCGGGGCCGGAGGGGGGGCGCGTCCGAATCGTCGAAGCCCTGGCGGCCTATGTGGCGCGGCGGCGTCCCCGTGTTCATCTCCTTGAATTGCAGGATTTTCCCGCCGACTCGCCGGCGCTGGCGCTTCTCCTCCTCTCGGCGTCGCAGCGGGGGCAGAAGATCGGCCTTCGCCCCGCGCTGGAGACGCCGGTCATTCCGATCGAAGGAAAATGGTCCGCCTATTACGAGTCGATCTCCGGCCACCTCCGGCGAAACCTGCGCCGCCGCAGACGCCAGCTTGAGGAGCAAGGGCGGGTCGAGGTGGTTTGCGTCACCGGAGAAGAGCGCACCGGCGGGCTGACGCGCCTGATCGATCATCTGCGCGAAGGATTTCGGATCGAGGCGATGGCCTGGAAGGGATCGGCCGGGACCGCCATCCGCGAAAATGAGGGCTGGTCCGATTTTTACGAGGAATGGGCCCGGACGGCCGCGGAGCGGGGTTGGCTCCGTCTCTACTTTTTAAAGTTAAACGATCAGCCGATCGCCTTCTACTATACCTTGGTGTACGAGCGGAAGCTCTACTATTTGAAGCTGGGATATGATCCCGCTTAGGCCCGTTGTTCTCCGGGAATTCTGCTTCACCAGGAGATCCTGGCCGCCGCATTCGACGAGAAGCTCGTGGAGCTCGATTTTCTCGGACCGACGATGGCCTGGAAAGAGGATTGGTCCCGGGAAATCCGTTCCCACGTCTGGGTTTACCTCTTCCAAAGAGGGATCATTCCAAGGATGATCCACCTGATTAAATTTAAGCTGTTCCCTTATTTGAAAAAGATCGACTGGGTCCATCGGCTGCAGGAGAATCTCTTTGCAAAAGAGCCGCGGGTTCCCTCCCCGAAGCCCTCGTCGACATTGCCTCCTCAACCTGAGTCGCCCGAGGAGACAAGGAAAGAAGCAGCATGAATCCGGCCGTCGCCATCAAGGGAAAATCTCGCTCTAAAGAATATTTCATCCCGGTCCTTCCGGCCCTGTCGCCGGCCTCTCTGGCCCGGCGTCAAGGCGCGCTTGCGTTTCCATTCAGCCATCCCCGCTATTGCGACTATTATTTCGGACGCAACGCCGTTTGGCATGGGATGAAACAGATCGGTCTTCCCGAGAACCGCCGCATCTTAATCCCTTCATACCACCACGGGGTGGAGGTGGAGGCGATCCTGCAAGCGGGGTACCAGGTCGATTTTTATCGAGTCGACCTCCGTCTTCAGATCGATCTGGAGGATCTGGAGAAGAAGATCACCCCCGAGACCGGGATGATCTATCTGATCTACTATCTGGGGTTCCCCCATCCGATTGAGGAGATCGTCCGCCTCTGCAAGAGGCAAGGCCTCTTGCTGGCCGAGTATTGCGCCCTCTCGCTTTTCAGCGAGATCGATGGAAAGCCGATGGGCTCTTTCGGCGACATCGGCATCTTTTCTTTTCATAAGACCCTTCCGCTTCCCAACGGCGGCGGGCTGGTCGTCCACCGCACCGATCGGCCGCTTCCCTCCGCGCGGATCGGTCCCCCGCTCGTCTCGACATTGAGCCATCTGACCGGCGGGATCATGAACCGATTCAAGATGTCGCATCCCGCCACCGGCGCCTTGCTCCATTCTTTTTCGCGGGAATTGGTCTCAACCCTCCTGAAGATCGGAAGGGTCCACCGGACCAGCGTGGCCAATATGGAGTTTAACCTGGAAAAAGTCGATTGGGGGATGTCGGCCCTGTCAAAAGCGATCCTTAAAACAATCGATCCCGCCGAGGTGGTCTCGCGGCGGAGGGAGAATTTCAATTACATCCTCGAACGGCTTGATTGCAGGGACCGGTTCATTTTCGAGTCGCTTCCGCCGGGAGTGTGCCCTCTCTTTTTCCCGCTCCTGGCGGAGGAAAAGGAGCGGGTCTGCAAGGATCTTCTGATGCGGGGGATCGAGACGGTCCATTTCTGGGGGATTCC
>JAHFEM010000137.1 GCA_023248505.1 Nitrospirota bacterium | reverse complement strand
TTTATCTCTTCCAGATTCGATTCGAATGTAATCTGCTGACTGTTATCGACAATGCGACTGACTTGTATTCGACCTTTGAAAGCAATCTCGTTAAAACCTCCTGCCATCTCTATAAAACTTTGGAGTCCCATCTCCCCTTTTAACTCGTAGATCGCCGGAGAGCGAACGTCGCCTGCGATTCCGGCAAGAGGACCGATCGTTGGGATAAAGATGACATCCTCCGGCATTAACCGAATGTCATTGGTTTTGTCTCCTTTTAAGAGGAAGTCATACATATCAAAATGGACCAGGGTTTCCCCATTTCTCTTAACTTGGATGTCCCGCATTGTTCCCGTCTTACTCGGTCCCCCTGCAGCAAAAAGGGCGTTGATGAGGGTCGAAAGGGATGAGAGTGTATAACTTCCCGGTCTCTGAGCTTTCCCAACGACAAAAACCCGGATCGATCGGAGTCGGCCCATGCTGACGTTCATCTTCACTTCGGAAGCTTTATAGTAACGACTGAATTCTGTTTCCAAAAAGCTCTTAGCTTCCGAAAAACGGAGACCAGCCAAATGGAGGACGCCTATTTGCGGCAAGCTGATCTTCCCATCTCTGTCAATTGTCGTTGGATTTTCCGCATTGACTTTTCCCCATAATGTAATCCGGACCTCATCTCCAGGTCCTAAGAGATAATCGGGGCCCACAGGAACAACATCAACAGGGGCAAAAGTATGGGAAGACTGTTGGAAAAGATCATAGCCGAATTGCGAGATGGCGGTTGAGATCGTGCCGGGAGTCTTTCCTTGAATATACTCCTCAAAAGCGGATAGTTTTTTATCTGCTGTTTGGGGTGGTTCTACTCTAGTCGGCTTCTCAGTCTGATTTTCTTGCAGGCGTTCAACAACGGGTTGTTGCACTCGCTGTTGTTGAAGCGCATCCTTCCCTTTTTTGATTTGATCAAAGCTAAACGATTCGGTGGCAATTGAGGGAGCGCCGAAGCCCTGAGGAACAGATGGAAACTCCTGAGCAAACGGAATCGAGGAAAATAAGACAGTTTGCATGATAATGGCTAAAACCATGAATATTTTAGACATCAGGGAGAGAGAAAAAAAACGGTTCATATTAAAACCTATGGTTGAATTCTCTCGAGCGGTCGGATCACCTCTAACCGAACAAAGAGATAGTCATTTATATCGAAATGATCACACCGAATTTACCGGCGTGATAGATGAACACAAAGGCAAAAGTAAATCGAGACTTGCGGTTCGATATATGCTCACTCTAAAACACATCTCTACCACGGATATATCGGAACCATCCAATATTTAGTTGCCTTTGCCAAGAGATAAAATTGTGAACTGGGATAGACCAAATGATGATGTGAAAAAAAGTATAGCCCAAGTTTGGCTTTTGTCAAGTTTATGACAGCGAGAACCTACATTTTTTTTATTTGATATAATTACTATACTTACGGCATGCGGAAGATACCAAAACACGTCAAAAAACCATCAACATTAAAAATGGGGGGAGTATTGAACCGACGAATCTTTACCGAAGGAAGAAGCTCTCCCTTCAAAACGGAAGAACCGGTGCACCGATTCTTTTTTATAGGACTCATTATCTTTATTGAAATACTTACTTCTGCTGCTTGGGCTGGAGAGATGAAGCTCGTCCGGACTCCCGCTACGATCTTCGGTCCGAGCGGGCTTCTCTTTACTCAATCTACAGATACCCTCCCGCCGGGGGAAGTAGAAGTAGGGCTTGGCGTTGCATACGAACACAGCAGTACCAACCCGGACTACACGATCAATGAGCTCTCTGGAACGCTCACATTAGGCATTTTGGACTGGGCTGAGGTATCGGTGCGCGTCCCGTACATTTACAACTTTGAAAGCCACGGAGTGGATAGCGCGGGTGTTCAAGGAGGAGAATTTTCATTGAAGTGGCGCTTTTTGAATCAAGATGAGGACTTGGGTATTCCCGCCGTCGGTTTGTCCCTGACCTACTTTTCACCGATTGGAAGCAAGACAGTTGAATTCGATATCGTCGATTCTTGGGGGATGAAAGCGCTCTTCTTGGCATCCGCCGAAGTCAACCTCTCCCCCTCTTTGTTCTACGACTATAACATCGACCTTTACGCCGATGGAGGCGTTTTTATTCGAGATCCCGATAAACCGACTGAAGAGAGACATGGATTAATTGATCTTGGAATCGCTCTCCCCCTCATCAAATCCCGTCAACTGCAACTCCTCCTGGAAACGAACAACACGGTGCGAAATGAAATCCCACAGCAGGGAAACGATACGGCGCTGACCGCCGCCCTCCGGTATGTAGCGTCTTCTTTCCACCTGACCGGCGGGATACAGCACCGCCTCAAACAGGATGAAGGGATTAAAGATACCAATCGATTCGTCTTCCAGGCAGGCTATCTGTTCTAATTTCTTCATTATCTCTTCACTAAAAGCGCAAAGTGGCCATTAATATTCCATACACATTCTCTTCATTTTCCGCTAGAAGGTTTAAATTCTCAATCCGCTCATAGATCAACCGCGCTGAATAGGAGCGTCCTGTGCTTCCAGAGTAAGTTACATCTCCCGCCCAACGGCGCATCTCCTCCCGGACAGGGGAAGAAAGATGGCGTTTCTCTTGCTCAAAATCGACTCCACCGATCCACTGCTCCCAGAGAGGCAATTCGGTCCGAATATAAAGATCTTTTGCATCGCTCCCCATATGATGGCCGATGATCTCGCCTCGATAGGTATAGCCGGAGGTGTAAATAGTGTGATGGTACCAGACGTCCGGAAAACCGCTCACATGATTCGACGCATGTTCTATAATCACTCTCCCGCTCTTGTACCCCCATTCCATCCCGACAAGGAGGGCCGGCTTGCTGGGTCGGAAACCGGCCTCGTCTTCTCCTCCATATTCACCATAAAGTTCGAGAGCATGGCCGGGCAAAATTCGACTAATCTGTGGGCGCAACCGCACATCGACACCGGCCAACTCGTTGACATCGAACTTCCCAGATCGATTCGGATCGCTAAAATACAATCTTCCCAAGTCGATCGGCGTGAGATCAGGCCGTCCTTCACCGCCAAACATCGTCATTCGGGAAATACCGATGATGATTTCTTCTCGCGGGTGGTAGACCAGCCGTAAACCCAACAATCGGACATGAGAAAAATCTCTGTTTTCATCGAGTCGGGTCAAGAATCCTTCGACTTCGAACTCGCCCAATCGTGAGAATAATCCCGGGAGAAGAAATGGAGAGGAGGTTCCAACATGAATGAGATCAAATGGAAATGCATTATTGGAAACAAGGAGGGCCCCATGCCTCCCCGGCCCCCACCAGAGAGAGTCCCTTCCAACCTTCACAGCGACATTCCCTAATTCAAAACGAAGGTAAGCCTTCCGGAAGAAGAGGTCGCGTCCCTCCCGCGGCGTCACCTGAGTCGGCATCAAAACCGCGGAAAGAGAATCTCCTATTGAAAGATGGGAATAAAGCGATGTTTGAATATTGGGGCCGTCAAAGATTTGATCTCCCCAGTGGTTCTCGCGAAGGCGGCTCTCCTCTTTCTCCAGGTCGACCCAGGAGAATTCCAGGGTCAAGGTGTTCTGAATATGGATGGCCTCTGCATATAAGGGAGAGGAAAAGAGAAGAAGCGTGACCGCAATCAGATGAAAACGGGATCTCTTAAGAAAACGCATTGTCGTTTGAATGATGGAATCAGACTGCGATTGAATAAACCAACCCTTCAGAGGAATGTGGACCTCACCTGCTTCACATCAGATTCGACATTGATAACGAAATGACTTTTACAGTATAGTCGATGTTTCTCAAAACGCAATCGATGCTGTCGAATTTATGAGGAGAAGAACAAAATCGATGCATCATTGTGGAGAGTCGAATGATTGCATGGATAACGGTTATGGAATGGGATCGGCTTGTTGAACTGAAACGAACCCTCTACCCTGCATCCAAAGATTCTTGACTCCCTGCGCCGAACCGTCCTATACTCTTCGAATTATTCCCGCCCGGTGTCCTGTTGGATACGGATCACTTCTTCACACGATGAACACAGATCGACAAAAGGAGGAGAACTCACATGAGATACGCTGCTCTCGCTGCACTTGCATTGGTTCTGTTCAGTTCCGCCGCCTTTGCGGAGACCGCGCCGAAGGCGGAAGCCGACATTCAGAATGGACAGGGTGAAAAGATCGGAACGGCGACACTTACGGAAGGGGCGGATGGGGTGAAGATCGCGCTGACGGTGTCCAAACTCTCACCCGGCCAGCACGGTCTCCACATTCACGCCGCCGGAAAATGCGAAGGCCCCGATTTCAAATCGGCCGGAGGCCACCTCAATCCGGAGGGGAAAAAACACGGATTACAAAGTCCGGAAGGGCCGCACGCCGGTGATCTCCCCAACCTGACGGTCGGACCCGACGGAACCGCAAAAACAGAGGTAACGACCCAGCGGGTCACTTTCGGCGAGGGAAAGAACTCCCTCTTCCAACCTGACGGCACCGCACTCGTCATCCACGTCGCCCCCGATGACGAAAAAAGCGACCCCATTGGAAATGCCGGCCCTCGCGCCGCATGTGGGGTGATTAAGAAAAAATAGAAAGGCGGGGACCTATCGGAAAGTGAGTTGAAGAACTGAACACGAAATGAGTAAGTCAGAATCAGGAGTGGAGCGTCTGCGGGTTGACTCCTCTGGCCCTTCAGGCGTCCTGTGTCTGTTTTCTCCAAATAGGCCGCTCGACCCTAGAAGGTCAGCCGATTACCCTAGAAAAAGGGGCGGCCACCCGGCAGCAGTCCGTCGGTGGGTTTTGTCGGGGTCCCCGAAAAGCCTGCTTTTCGGGGTGACTGGCGCGGTCGCTGCGGCGTCTGATCGTGGGGGGATAGCGCCCCATTCCAATTTCAGAAAATCCTTCTATCTCCCCTCGCCCCTTCATACAAAGAAGGGGCGAGGGGATCTCTTTTTAAACCAACAACCCCTCTCTTCGACTCTCGGTAGGAACCGGGACCAACGCGTTCTTCAACACCTCCTCCGCCGAGTCGAGCAGAATAAAGGTGAGCGAACGCTTCACCTCTTCCGGCACATCCTCCAGATCATTCTCATTCCGCCTCGGAAGGAGAACCGTCTTCACCCCCACCCGGTATGCAGCCAACACCTTCTCCTTAATCCCGCCGACCGGCAGAACCTTGCCCCGCAGGGTAATCTCGCCGGTCATGGCGAGATCGTTCCGCACCGGTCGCCCGGAAGCCAGCGAGGCAATCGCCGCAACCATCGTGACGCCGGCCGAGGGGCCGTCTTTCGGAATGGCGCCGGCGGGGACATGAATGTGGACGATTTTTCCGTCGAACACCTTCGGATCGACCCCCAACCGCTCGGCATTCGACCGAACATAGGAGAGGGCCGCCTGCGCCGACTCCCGCATCACATCGCCGAGCATCCCGGTGAGGATCAACCGCTCGTCATGCCCCGGCATCATCGTCGCCTCGACAAAGAGAACATCCCCGCCGGTCGGCGTCCAAGCAAGCCCGGTCGCCACACCGGGACGGTCGATCCGTTCCAGCACCTCGTTGAAGAACCGCGATCGCCCAAGATATTCCGGAACTTTCTCCGCGCTGACGACGATCGGCGTGGGTGTCCCTTCTGTCATCCGGCGGGCCGCCTTCCGAAGAATCGCTGCGATCGTCCGTTCAAGACTCCGAACCCCCGCCTCGCGCGTGTAGTCGCGAATGACCCTTCGGACGGCCTCTTCTTCAAGCGTGACTTCCTGTTCTTGAAGACCGTGCGCGCGAAGCTGTCTTGGAAGGAGGTATCGGCGGGCGATATGAACCTTCTCCTCCTCGGTGTAGCCGGAGAGGGACACGATCTCCATCCGGTCCTGCAAGGCCGAGGGGATCGTCTCGGTCGTGTTCGCAGTGCAGATGAAGAGAACTTTCGTCAGATCCACCGGGACGCCGAGATAGGTATCGACGAAGGCATGGTTCTGCGCCGGATCGAGCACTTCCAGCAGCGCCGCCGCCGGATCGCCTTGAAAG
>JAHFEM010000002.1 GCA_023248505.1 Nitrospirota bacterium | reverse complement strand
GCTGCCTGGGGAAGCCGAAAGGGCTGTGGCAAGACAGCCCCGCGGTGGGGCTTGGGGCAACGCCCCATTCCAAATTCCATCGTTCTTGATTCCTCATTCCTTATTGCTCTTATCGCCCGGCTTGTACTTGAGCGCCGATTTACAAGTAGCCTTGAGGACATCTTTCTCGCCGCTCCCGATTTCCAACAGATCGATCCCCGCCTCGCACGCTTTCTCTGTGCCCGACTCCAACCCCTCGCGCACCTTCTTTTCCGCTTTCTTCTTCCACTTCTCCGGGATCGGCAGCTTCTTGATGACCGGGTTCACCACATCGTCCATCACCTTATCGATGACCACTCCGGCCGGGGTCTTCGTGTTCTTCGGGCGTTTTTTCTCGATCTCCTCGGCGCGCTTCTGCGCCTTGTCCATCTTGTCGGTCAGCTCGGTCTCCTTTGGATTGCGGTAGGGAGGCCTCGGTTTGTCGGGGTCGTAATCGGTCGGAAGATCAAACTTGACGGACGGCTCCGGTTCGGGGGGCGACGGCGGCGTGAGCGAGACATCGGCGCCGAGCGAGAACGCGCCTCTTCCGACCCGGAAGAAAACGTGCACGCGGCGGTTTCGCGATTCGCCCTTTTCATCGGCGGTCGGCACCATCGGATCGCTCTCCCCCTTGCTGTCGGTGCCGATCAGATGGGCCGGGACCCCTTCGTCCTTCAAAAAAGCGCTGACCGCATCCGCTCGCTTTTGCCCCAGCTTGATATTGTTCTCTTTCGAATCGACCCGGTCTGTGTGGCCGGTGATCTGCACGGTCGAGCGAGGGTACTTGGCAATAAAAAAGACAATCTGCCGGGCGACAAAACGCAGGGTGTCGTCACCCCCCTTCGGGATGTTCGCGCTCCCGGTGGCGAAACCGTCGATCACGGTCGATCCCAATGCACTCGCCACCAAGGGGGAGGCATCGGCGCGCGGATCGTCCGGTCTAAAGGGGGAAAGTTGGAACGATTCGGCCCCGACCTCGGGCGCCGGCTGGCGTTGAATCGCCCGGCTCGCCCCGCCGGTCTGCTGGACCACATGGGCCAGCTCATGGGCGAGCAGCCGTTGCCCCGACGCCGATGCCGTATCGTAGCGGCCGGCGGCGAAAACGATGTCTCTGCCGGCGGTATAGGCAAGCGCATCGATCTGCCGCGCCAAGTCGGACGCCTTGGCATCGGCGTGCACCCGCACCCCGCTGAAGTCATGGCCGAAGCGGGTTTCCATAAATTGGCGGGTGGGCAAGTCGAGTGGGTGGCCGGGTGATGAGATCACTTCGTTTACAGAGGGCGGCGCAGTCATGTTGCCGGTGTCGTGTTCGTGGAGGCGTTTCATCTGAAGCTGCCCGCCACCCTCCTGTTTACACTTCGGACACGATGCGCCGCAGGCGCAAGGAGACGCAGACATCCGCATCACCTGGTCGGCGACATGATCCGCTTCCTGTTCGTAGCGGTCTCCGGGGGTATTGATCGTCAGTTTTCGCTGGATAAATCGCTGGACCGCTTGATTGCCGATGGCGCGCTGCAAATTGGGGATAAGATCCGTGCGACGATTCGACGGAGCGAGGCTGGAGGATACTGGCTTTTGGGACAGATTCTGCTTTTGTGCAAAGATTGGCATCTTTGCTCCCGATCTATTTTTTCCTATAGCTGAATAATTATAGACCCGATAGCCAACGGACCCGCCGGTTCCTGATACGAGCCAGTCGTTGGTCCGAAGTGATCGCGTCACGGCGTCCGCAGATTACACATAACCCCAAGTTTTTCTTTCGTCGCTTCTTCGCCATGCTTCTGAGAAAACCTAATGTTGAATTAACCAGCAATTTGCTAACAAAAAACGTCGAAGAAGAAACTTGTCAAAGACAGCTACTCCTCCTGCGAGGCCCGCTCCCCCTTCCTCAACTTATCGAGCGCAATCTGCGCCGCCCGCTGCTCCGCCTCTTTCTTGCTCCTGCCGATGGCGGTGGCGTGGGGATGGTTCTGAATGCGGATCTCCACCTCGAAGCGTTTTTGATGGTCGGGGCCGGTTTCGCGGATGACCTGGTAGGTGGGAAGCGATTCGAATTCTTTTTGGCAGAGCTCCTGGAGTTCGGTCTTGTAGTCGACGGTGACTTCGGGGCGGGTGAGTTCCTGGAGGAAGGGTTCGAATTCGCGGATCACGACCTCCCGCGCCGCGGGCAGGCCGCCGTCGAGATAGATCGCGGCGATGAGGGCTTCGAGGGCGTCGGCGAGAAGCGAGCTCTTCTCCCGGCCGAGGGTCCGCTCTTCGCCTCGGCCCAGGTAGAGATACTGGCCGAGCCGGATCTCTTTGGCGATCCGGGCCAGCGTCCCCTCGCTCACCACCCGCGACTTCATTTTGGAGAGATCCCCCTCCGGGGAATCGGGAAAGCGGGCGACGAGCGCCTCGCTGATGATCAGGTCGAGAACGGCGTCGCCCAGGAACTCGAACCGCTCGTTGTCCTCGATGGTCTTCTCTTTCATTTCGTTGATATACGATTTGTGGGTGACGGCTTGTTGGAGCCGCGCCGGCGCCTGGAAGAGATAGGCGAGCCGTTGCTGGAGGGAGGAGAGATCTGCGGGAGACATGGGGGGCGTTTCTCTCAGTTTGATCCGCCTGCGAGAGAGGGGAAATTAGCTTTCCTGATATTTCCGGAAAATGATCGTGGCATTGGTGCCGCCGAAACCGAAAGAGTTGGAGAGGGCCACCCCCACGGCGGCTTTCTTCGCATGGTTGGCGGTGTAGTCGAGATCGCATTTGGGATCGGGTTGATCGAGGTTGATCGTGGGGGGAATGATGCTGTCTCGAATGGCGAGGATGCTGAAGACCGCTTCGATTCCGCCGGCGGCCCCGAGCAGATGGCCGGTCATCGACTTGGTCGCGCTGATCGGAATGCGCCGAATCGCTTCGCCGAAGACGGTTTTCATCGCCAGGGTTTCAATGGCGTCGGCCATGGTGGAGGTGGCGTGGGCATTGATGTAGCCGACCGCTTCCGGCTGGATTCCGGCGTCTTTCAAGGCCAGCCGCATGCATCGCGCGGCCCCTTCTCCCCCTTCCGACGGCGCGGTGATGTGGTAAGCGTCGGCCGACATGCCGTATCCGATGATCTCGGCATAAATTCGGGCGCCCCGCCGCCGCGCGCTTTCAAGCTCTTCCAGAACCAGAATGCCGGCCCCTTCTCCCAGGACAAATCCGTCCCGATCCTTGTCGAACGGACGGCTGGCCCGCTTCGGATCGTCATTGCGTGTTGAAAGAGCCCGGGAGGCCGCAAACCCGGCCACGCCCAGCGGCGTGATGGCCGCCTCGGTTCCGCCGGCGATCATCGCATCGGCATCCCCGCGCTGGATCAATCGGAAGGCATCCCCGATGCAGTTGTTGCCGGTGGCGCAGGCGGTCACCGCGCAGGAGTTCGGCCCCTTGGCGCCGAACCGGATCGCGATCTGCCCGGGGGCAAGGTTGATGATCGACATCGGGATGAAGAAGGGGGTCACCCGTTTCGGCCCTTTTTCCAGAAGGACCTTGTGCCACTGCTCGATCGCCTGAAGCCCCCCGATGCCCGATCCGACGTAGACGCCGACCTGCTCCGCGTTCTCGGGGGTCACCTTCAAGCCCGCATCCGCCATCGCCATCTGAGCTCCGGCGATCGCATAGTGGATGAAGGTGTCCATCTTCTTGATCTCTTTCGCGTCGATATAATCGGCGGGATTGAAATCATTGACCTGGGCCGCGATTTGGCAAGCGTACTCTGTTGGATCGAATCGGGTAATCCGACCGACGCCCGATTCTCCGGCGCAGAGGGCCTTCCATGTCTTCTCCACCCCCACGCCGAGCGGGGTAATCAACCCCAGACCGGTCACAACAACCCTTCTATCCAGAAACCCACCCCCGTTCATGACTTAAAAGACGTTATTCATTATCCGTTAAACGTTAAACGTAAAAAAGCTTTTACGATTAACGATTAACGATTCACGTTTAACGATCTCCTAGACTTTTTCCTTGATGTAATCGATTGCATTCTGAACGGTGAGAATCTTCTCCGCATCCTCGTCGGGAATTTCGATCCCGAACTCTTCTTCGAATGCCATCACCAATTCAACGGTATCCAAAGAGTCCGCCCCGAGATCCTCTACGAAAGAGGCTTCCGGAGTCACATCCTCTTCTTCCAATCCCAACTGTTCCGAAATGATTTTTTTAACACGCTCCTCGACTGCCAACGCTTCTCACCTCCTCATAAATTGAGTTGAACACTCAATGATCTTTGTTTACGATACAGGGACCGATTTTCTGTTCCCTGGGATTCATCTATTTGTACTTTTTGTACTTTCTTTCGGTTCCCTACTTCAAACGCGAGGGCGCCGGATCGGCGTGCCCCCGTTACCCCCCCATATACATGCCGCCATTGACATGGAGAATCTGGCCGGTCAGGTAGCTTGCGCGATCCGAAGCCAAAAACGCCACCGCGTTGGCCACATCCGAAGGGCTTCCCAAACGCGCCAGAGGAATCTGCTTCATCAGATTTTCTTTCACCTCGGCGGAAAGGGAGGCCGTCATGGCGGTATCGATGAATCCGGGAGCCACCGCATTCACCGTGACGCCGCGGCTTGCGTATTCGCGCGCGACCGTTTTGGTCAATCCGATCACCGCCGCTTTCGACGCGGCGTAATTCGCTTGTCCCGGATTTCCAATCACGCCGACGATGGAGGAGATGTTGACGATTCTCCCCCGGCGCTGCTTCGACATGGAGGATAAAACCGCCTTGATGCAGTTGTACGTGCCCTTGAGGTTGACGGAGAGAACCGCGTCCCAGTCTTCATCTTTCATCCGAAGCAGGAGGGTATCACGGGTAATGCCGGCGTTGTTGACCAGAATATCGATCTTTCCCCATTGCGAGAGGACCGAATCGACCATCGCCTTGACCTCTTCCCCGCGGGCCACGTTGGCCTGAGCCGCCATCGCTTTCTTCCCTTGCGCGGTCAGATCTGCCGCGGTCTTCTCGGCCGTCTCGCGATTGATGTCGGAGACTACCACACTCGCCCCGCAATCCGCAAGAAGGGTGACGATCGATTTTCCGATCCCCTGCGCGCCGCCGGTCACCAAGGCGACGTTGCCCTGTAAATCAATAAAATCGCCCATCTATTTCTCCAGAAGTGCCATCACTTTTTCGATACCGGCCGAATCTTCCGCATTCGCCGCCGAAAGCCGACGATCGATCCGCTTCAACAATCCCGACAAGACCCGTCCGGGTCCGACCTCGATGAAGAGGTCGACCCCTTCGTCGCGCATCCCTTGAATGGTTTCTTCCCAAAGAAGCGGGGAAGAGAGCTGATCAATCAAGCCGGCTTTGGCCTCGCGCCAGGTGGTAATCTTCCTCGCCTGAAGATTATTGATCAGGGGAACCGTGAGATCGCGACCGGGAACCTTCTCCAACTCCGCGGCAAGCCGATGACAGGCCTCTTTCATCATCGGCGAGTGCGAGGGGACGCTCACCGCCAGAGAGATCGCCCGCTTGGCCCCCCGCTCCTGCGCCAGCGCCATTCCCCGCTGAACCGCATTCGACTCCCCGGCGATCACAACCTGGTCCGGCGCATTATAGTTTGCGGCGGTCACCCGGCCGGTTTCGTTGGAGGCTTTCTCGCAAATCTCCTCCACGCTCTTCCGATCGAGACCGAGAAGGGCCGCCATCCCCCCTTCCCCTTTCGGCACCGCTTCCTGCATGAAGCGGCCGCGCTGCTGAACCAATCGGGCCGCCTCCGCAAAGGGGAGGGCTCCCGCGGCCACCAACGCCGTATACTCCCCCAGGCTATGCCCGGCGACGACCTTCCCTTTTTGAATCGGCTCTCGCAGGCATCGCCAAGCGGCGATGCTGGCGACCAATAAAGCCGGCTGCGTGTATTCGGTCTGGTTCAGCTGCGCTTCCGGTCCTTCGAAGCAGAGCCGGCTGATCTCCCATCCCAGGGCGCGATCGGCTTCGGCGAAGGTCGCCCGCGCCGCCTCAAAATGATCGCAGAGATCTTTTCCCATCCCGACATACTGCGATCCTTGTCCCGGAAAGAGAAATGCGATCGCCATCTACCGGCCTACCGTCGTGTTTGAGCAACCCCGGCAGAGGATGCGCTTGCCGCAATATGAACCCGCAAAATTCATTTCAGTCCAATGATATTGATCAAAAAGAAACGTGAAGTCAACAAAAAATTTATTTCAAAAAAGCAGGGTCAGTCGACGATAAACTCGCCCCCGTCGACCCCAAGAACGTTCCCGGTAATCCACTGCGCCTTGGGATGCGAGAGAAGCGCGATCGCCCCGGCCACATCTTCGGGGATTGTCAGGCGCCCCATCGGATTTCTCCCCTTGGCCATCTGGATCATCTCTTCGTGTCCCGGTATTTTCCGAAGGGCCGGCGTATCGGTGACTCCTGCGCGGATGGCATTCACCGCCACCCCTTTCGGACCGAGTTCCAGGGCAAGTTGGCGCACGTGCGATTCGAGCGCCGATTTGGCGGCGGAGACCGCCCCATAAGTCCGCCAGACGCGCGCGCCGCCGGCGGAGGTCATGGCAAAGATCCGTCCTCCCTCTCCGATGAAACCGCGCGCCACCAGATCTTGCGTCCAGTAGACAAGACTGTTGGCCATCACGTCGAGCGTCATCTCCATTTGCGCCTGTGCGATCGCCTCATTGGGGGTGTCGGCGATAAAGGGTTTCAGCGTCCCGAAGGCGAGCGAATGAATCAGGACCCGAACCTGTGATCGTTCCGGCCCCGTCGAAAGGGTCTTCTCGATCTCGTCCAGCACCGCCTTTCTCTTCTCGGGATCGGCCGCGTTGACATTGTAGAAGACCGCTTGGCGTCCCTTGGCTTTAATCTGAGAGGTGATTCGATCGACGTTGGCCAGGGTTCCTTTGCGATCGAGGTGAACGCCAAAAATATTCAGCCCCGCGCCGGCCAGCTCCAAAGCACAGGCCTCCCCGAAACCGCTGGAGGCCCCCAAAATGAGCGCCCATCCATTCAGAAATTGTCCGTTCACTGTCTCCTCCTTATTAAGGGCAACCAGAAATGATAGAACCAGGGATGAGGAATCGCGTGCGGAGCAGAAGCACGCTGATTTCCATGCCTCGTTTTGGACTCCTCATTCCTAATCGAACGATTCCTAATTCATATTTCGCTTTACCACCGCACCAGCGAGGAGGCCCAGGTTAATCCTCCCCCAAAAGCGAGAAACAAAACCATCTCCCCGCGCTGGATCCGGCCGTCTCGAACCGCTTCATCGAGCGCCAGCGGAATCGACGCCGCGGAGGTATTCCCATAACGATCGAGATTGACCACCACCCGTTCCATCGGCAGTTGAAGCCGATCGGCCACCGCCCGGATGATCCGAAGATTCGCCTGATGCGGAACCAGAAAAGCGACATCCGACGGTAAAAGGCCATTCGCCCGAAGCGCCTCCCAAGCGACCTCTTCCAGACTTCGGACGGCGACTTTGAAAGTTTCGTTTCCCTTCATCTTGATGGTGTTGAGATGTTCGGCCAATACCTTTTCGGAAGGAGGGATCGCCGAGCCTCCTCCCGGCACACAGATTAAATCCCAGAGCGATCCGTCGGAGTGAAGATGGGTGGAGAGGATTCCGCTTTCCGTGGAGGAGGGGGAAAGGAGAACGGCGCCGGCGCCATCCCCGAAAATGACGCAGGTCGTTCGATCGGTCCAATTGATCAGGCGTGACATGACCTCCGCCCCGATCACGAGGACTTTTTGATAGGTCCCGCTTCGGATGTATTGCTCCCCGACGGCCAGGGCATAGACAAACCCCGAACAGGCGGCCGAGAGATCGAACGCCGCCGCCCGGCTTGCTTTCAATTTGTCTTGGACAATACAGGCGGTGGAGGGGAAAAACATATCGGGGGTCGAGGTCGCCAGAACGATCAGGTCGATCTCTTCCGGGGCGACCTGGGCGGCCTCCAAGGCTCTCCGGGCGGCCTGGAAAGCAAGGTCGGAAGCCGCTTCATCCTTGGAGGCGATCCGCCGCTCACGAATCCCCGTCCGATCAAAGATCCAGGCATCGGTGGTATCGATCTTCCCTTCCAAATCTTTGTTGGTCAGCCGGGCATCCGGAACGTACGATCCCGTTCCGATGATCTGAGCACGGAGCTGCGGCTTCCCGGCGGATTTCATAATCGCGGGCTCCCGTCTGCCTTTGGCGAGGTGAGTCCCATCTGCGTCTCGATCTGCTCCTTAATCAATTGATTGATGCCGCGGCGGTAAGACTCCTTCGCGACGCGAACGGCATTCTTAATCGCCTTTCCCGAGGAGCGGCCATGGCAGATGATGCTGATCCCATCCACCCCGAGCAGCGGCGCGCCGCCGTATTCGGCATAATCGACCTTCTTTCGAAAACGGGAGAAAGCCGGCTTCAGGAGGAAGTAGCCGAATTTTGCGAAAGAAGAGGCGGTGATTTCCCGTTTCAGAAATTGACCGATGGCATCCGAGAGCCCTTCGGAAATCTTCAGCGCGACGTTCCCGATAAAGCCGTCGCAAACGATGACATCGGCTTCACCCGTGTAGACATCCCTCCCCTCGACGTTTCCGATAAACCGCAGCGAGCTCGCCTTCAGCATCTTGAAGACCTCTTTGGTCAGCTCATTTCCCTTTGTATCCTCTTCGCCGATGCTCAACAGACCGACCTTCGGCTCGGGAATTCCAAGGATCTCTTTGGCGTATATATTTCCCATAATGGCAAATTGGAAGAGATGCTGGGGCTTACAATCGACGTTGGCGCCGACATCGATTAAAATCGAAGTTCCTTTCAATGTTGGGAGACAGGTCGCAATGGCAGGCCGCTCGACGCCGCTTAAAGGGCCGAGGATAAAGAGGGCGGTCGCCATGCTGGCCCCGGTATTCCCGGCGCTGATCACCGCGACCGCTTCTGATTTCCGAACGAGTTCGGTTGCCACCCAAATGGAGGAGTCGCGCTTCTTTCGAACGACGGAGGAAGGGGATTCATGCATCTCAACCCGTTGAGGCGCATGATGGATGGAGAGGGAAAGCCCTTGAACGGCGTGACGGGAGAGCTCCTTTTGAATTTCTTTTTCATCTCCGACGAGAATAATTTCGACGTCGAGCTCTCGGGCGGCCAGAACGGCCCCCTCCACAATCGCGGCGGGGGCGTCATCTCCCCCCATCGCATCCAGCGCAATCTTCATAAAGCGTCAACCGGGGACGGATCGTTAGATTAGACTTCCTCGACCGCAATCACCTCACGGCCTTTATACGTTCCGCAACTCAGGCAGGCGTGATGGGGCAGTTTCGGCTCATGGCATTGAGGGCAGAGGACATAGACGGGGACCTGGAGTTTCTTGTGCGTCCTTCGGCTGTCTCTCCTCGCTTTCGATATTTTGTGTTTTGGATTCGGCATTGCTTCTCCTTAATTTGGCGATGATTTCTTCTTGAATACTTCCTTCAACTCGGCCCAGCGCGGATCAGGAATCTCCTGCACGCAGGCGCATTGCTTTAGATTCAGATCTTGGCCACACTGCGGGCAGAGACCGCGGCACTCTTCGCTACAAAGGGGCCGCATCGGCGTGGCCAGAATGAGTTGACCCTCCACCTCTTCCCGAAGATCGATCGACTCTCCCTCATAAAAAAGGACATCGAGATCCTCCTGGACGAGCTCGCGTTCCTCTTCGGTCTGAACCGCCGTTCGAGGAACATATTCGCTGTGGAAGTCGGATTCGATGCGACTGGTAAACCGCTTCAGGCAGCGGCTGCATTCGGCGATCACTTCCGCAGAAATGGCGCCTCGAACATAGACTTCTTCCTCATTATGCTTGATCGCCTTGGCTCGAACATGGACAGGACCGTTGATTGTGAATCCTCTTTCCGAAAGATCCCAATGTTCCGGCTCTTCCTCAAACGAGAGGAGGAGTCCTTCGGGCGGAATCTCTTGAATTTTAATTTCCATCGGTCAATCCTTTGAAAAATCGCATTATATGAAACGTAACCCTGGCTGTCAAGCAATCTTAAAATCGATTCCGCCAGGCAAAAAAATGGGCCGATCCAAAGAACCGGCCCATTTCGAAATGAAAAACACTCTCGACCCTACAGGAGCGGAAGAATCGGGCGACACACGTTAAGCGCTAAACGATTGCCCACAACCACAGGTCGACTTCGCATTGGGGTTTTTGATTGCAAAACCGGCCCCTTGCAAGCTGTCGACATAATCGACCTCTGTTCCCTGGAGCATCGGTGCGCTATACGGATCCACAAAGAGCTTAACGCCGTGCATCTCGATGATGCTATCCTCTTCGGTCGCCTTTTCCTCGAAAGACATTCCGTACTGATATCCGGAACATCCGCCACCGGACACATAGACCCGTAAACCGTAACCGCTCTTCTGCTCGGAGTCCATGATTTCCTTCACTTTGGAACCGGCTCTTTCAGTCAATGTGACCATTCTTCCCTCCCTTATTTCTTTCAAATTTAGGCTCATTATATCAGACTTTTACGGACATTGCACGCAACTAAACCGCCCCCACCAGAGGGCAAGCCCCCTGCTTGACGTGGGCGACGTACTCCTCTCTGAAGCGACGGAAGATGCTCTCGACCGCAATGGAGGCGCCTGTCAACAGATAGCAGTAGCCTCTCCCCTTAATCATTCCGCAGACTTGTTCCACTTGTTGGAGATCTTTCTCATCTCCTCGCCCAGATTCGATCTTCTCTAGGATTTCAGAGAGATGGGCCGTGCCCAACTTGCAGGGGGGACACTGACCGCAACTCTCCTTTGCAAAAAACCGGGCATACTGGATCGCAGATTGAACCATGCAGGCCTCTTCTGACATCACAATCACGGCGCCGGTTCCCAGGCCCGACCCAATCCCCTTCAGGGCGTCAAAGTCAAGCGCAACATCGATTTGGGCGGCGGCAATCACGGTATTCGAAGGCCCGCCCGGGAAAACCGCCTTCAGTTGCTTTCCGCCACGGATCCCGCCGCCGTAAACCTCAATCAGATCCCGGAGGGAGCTTCCCAATGGAAGCTCATACAAGCCGGGGCGGTTCACATCGCCTGTGAGAGTAAAAACCAACGTCCCTGGAGAGCTCGCGGTCCCCCTCGCTCGAAACCAATCGACCCCTTCTCTAATAATATGGGCGACGTTCGAAAGGGTCTCCGCATTGTTTACCACCGTCGGCATGCTAAAAAGTCCTCGAACGGCGGGATAATAAGGCGGCTTCTGCCGAGGTTTGGCGGGCCGACCTTCGACGACTTCCAGCAGTGCTGTTTCCTCACCCGCGACGTATGTGCCGGGGCTTTTGCAAACCTTTAGCTCAACGGCAAAAGAGCTTCCCTCAATGCATGTTCCCCAATGCCCCTTTTCCTTTGCCGCTTGGAGCGCCTGCTCCATGAATTCAATCTCTTCTTCATACCGACCATTGATGTAGAGGTAGACTTCCGCTGCGCCGATCGCATAGGCGGCCAAGATGGCACCTTCGATCAGTTGATGGGGATTCGATCGGAGGAGATAGCGATCTTTGAATGTTCCGGGTTCATCCTCGGCGGCATTACAGCAGAGGTACTTTCGATCGGCCTTCCGTTGGACGACCATCTCCCACTTTTTCCCAGTGGGGAAACCGGCTCCTCCCCGGCCTCGCAACCCGGAGCGCTTAATCATTTCTAGCACACCGGACGGCCCTAAGGTATTAATCGCTGTCGGGAGTGCGGTGTAACCTCGGCGGCGGACATATTCTTCATAACCGATCGGCCGGACCGTCAACAACTGCTCCAGGAGAAGATCGCGATCGGTCAAAACATGTCGGCTTTGCACAAGCGATTCCTTACGCCGAGTGATAGAACGGTGAGGTTCAAAGGGCGTTACGCCCTTGATGAAGCCATTAATTTCCGATTTCTTGCTTGCATATGAGGACGATTTTCCCGATTGGCCATAATCACCGGATCAAGAATTTCACCGCAAATTAAGCAGCGGTAGCCATAAAAACAGATATGGCCAGTGTCATCCTTCATATCCTCGAAGACTTCAGTAATCATGCTCCCCTTGCATCTTGGGCAGTCCATGTGTTGCCTCCTTTGGTAAGTCGTTGGAACTGTTCTCTACCAATGTGCAACAGGAATGCCAAGTGAATTTTATATTTTTTACACTATAAATCAATAGCTTAGGCTTCGATAGACAAAGGGAGATGCGTTACAAAAAGAAACATTAATAGCGATTATGTCCGATATTTTTTTAAAATTTTACTTATATTTTCAATATATTACATGCTATTTGTTTCATAAGTTAACATGTTCTATAATGAAACGTCTGCTGGCTTGGCAATCGAATATTCCTTCACTTTCCGCCAGAGGGTCGTCCGACTTAATTTCAATTTTTCAGAAGTTTTCTTATAATTCCATCCGGTTTGCTTTAATACCTTTAGGATCAACTCCTGCTCCATCGCCCTGAGGGGATCTTCCCTCCCAATCACCTTCCCGAGAATGTCATTGCGGGATGGCTGGATATCTTTGAGAAGATGCTCCGCTTGAATGGTTTCCTCCGTACATAAGACCATGATGTGCTCAATAATATTCTCAAGCTCGCGGATGTTTCCGGGGTAGTCATATTCCATGAGGATCTCCATCGCCCCCGGCGATACGTGAATTACCTTCTTCCCCATCTCCTTATTAAACCGATCGATAAAATGATAGACGAGGGGTGGAACATCATCCTTGCGTTCTCGAAGCGGGGGTAGAAAAATGGGGACGACCCGTAGCCGATAGTAGAGATCCTGCCGGAATTCCCGCGTTTCCACAGCTCTTTTCAAATCTTTATTTGTTGCGGCGATGATCCGGACATCGACTTTGATTCGACGGGAATCACCGACCTTCTCAAATTCGCCCTCTTGTATAACGCGAAGAAGCTTCACCTGGGTCGAAAGACTAATATCTCCAATTTCATCCAGAAAAATCGTTCCACCATCCGCCAATTCAAATCGCCCCAGCTTATGCGTAATCGCCCCTGTAAAGGCCCCTTTGACATGGCCGAATAACTCACTCTCTAAGAGACCTTCCGCCAGCGCACCGCAGTTCACCCGGATAAAGGGCTTATCCTCCCTTGGGCTGAATTGATGAATTGAATGAGCGATCAGCTCTTTCCCCGTGCCGCTCTCCCCCTCAATCAATACGGTCGAATTCGTCTTTGCGATCTTCGGAATAAGCCGATAGATCTCCTGCATCTTTTCGCTATCGCCGATGATATTCTCAAAAGAGTACCGGTCTCGGAGCACCTCCGCCATCGCTTTGCTTTTGATTTTCTCCTCAATCAACTGCCACATGAATTTTGCGGAGAGCCCTCCGATCACCTCCACTTGGCCGGCACTTTTTTCCAAAGCTTCTCGAACGGCTTTGCTTCCGGTCACATCGATCACCAGATCGGTCCCCTCTCGAATCAGCTTCCGATAATCGGTCGTCGCCGGAATTTTCAGACGCCGCGCCAGGTCGAGCCCAGGGGCATCCGGATTGAGGTCGGCAATACCGATCACCTTCACAAGAGGATCTTTATGTAAAATTTCGATCAGGGCGGTTCCACCTTTCCCCGCCCCGATAATGGCCACCCTGGTCATGGAAAACAAAACCTCATCAGAGAGTTTTCGGCGCAATTAGAATGGGATGTGCTCAGAAGCGGAGAGAATCCGGATGACGGGAGCAGTTAGATCATCTTATCGACTGCTTCGCAAAGCTCCCTTACGGCTACGGCCGATTGCCTAAAGTTCGCTTCTTCTTCGGGGGTCAACTTGATCTGGATGATCTCCTCGATCCCCCCCTGCCCCAATTTCACGGGAACACCGACAAAGAGATTGTCGATCTTGTATTCCCCCTGGCAGAGGACAGCGCAAGGAAGGATCTTTTTCTTATCTTTGACAATCGCTTCGACCATCTCGACAATGGCCGCCGACGGGGCGTAAAAGGCCGACCCCGTCTTGAACAATCGAACGATCTCGGCACCGCCATCGCGCGTTCTCTGGATCAGCGCATCCAACCGCTCTTTGGACAATAGCTCGGTCAACGGGATCCCCGCCACCGTCGTGTATCGGGGAAGCGGAACCATGCTATCGCCATGGCCGCCCAACACAAACGCGTGCACGTTTTCTACTGAAACCTCCAACTCCATCGCAATAAAGGCACGGAACCGAGCCGAATCGAGGGCCCCCGCCATCCCGATCACCCGTTCCCGAGGAAATCGGCTGACGCGATGGGCCACATAACTCATGGCATCGAGCGGATTGGAAACCACTACGAGAATCGCCTCAGGAGACCTCTGGACCACCTGCTCCGTGACGCTCTTGACAATCCCCGCATTGACCCGTAAGAGATCATCGCGGCTCATCCCCGGCTTTCGGGGAACCCCGGAGGTGATGATCACAATATCCGAATTCGCCGTCTCTTCATAGTTTTCGGTTCCGATCAGCCGGGTATCATAGCCGTAAATGGGGCCCGATTCTAAGAGATCAAGGACTTTACCCTGCGGCAGGTCCGGGGAGACATCGACCAAGACAATATCGGCAAACTCTTTTTCGGCGAGCCTTTGCGCCGTGGTTCCACCCACCTGTCCTGCACCAATGACAGTAATTTTGTTCTTTTTCATGGTCATCCAATCCAATCAGCGCGCGAGACTGAAATGGGATCATTCTACCCGAAAAGGCAAGGTGATGCAAGCAGAACTAGGGAGATTGAAGATCAGCGAGGAGCTTTTGCGCCTCGGCCCGATCTTTTTTCGATTGGACACGATCCGAAGGATGGTCAATTGCCAGGAGTTTTTCCAATGATGCCCTCGCATCATCGTCCTTCCCCTTTTCCAGATAACTCTTGGCCATCTCCAAATAGTGGACCGTGCTGTCGGGGTTCGATCGGACCGCCTCCCGCAGCTCCTCGATGGACTTCCTAATGGACCCCCCCATCAACCCGGGGACCTTCCGATACAAAACCCCCAGGACATGATGCGCCACATCGTTGGAAGGATCTTTCGCCAGCACCGCATTCATTTCTTGTTTAATCGGAGAGATCAGTGAAAGTGACTTCATCACCCCCTGCGTCTCCCCGATCCGCCCATAGGCGATACCCAGCATCAGATGGCCCCCAATGCCCTGAGGGTCCGCTTCGATCGCACGCCTCGCCCAGCGTTCCCCTTCCTTATAATGGGCGAGTTTCTCTTCAGAGGAAGAGGCGCTATCCCCGCGCCATTTGAACGACCGGGATAGCTTCCAAAGGGCCGTTTCATTTTTTGGATCAACCTCTAAAACCTTTTTGTAAAGCTCAATCGCCTTATCAGCATGGCCCAGTTCATCCCGGGTCTCATACATCCGATCGCCCTCGGCGAGGAGAGCGGGGACATCGGGTTCGGGGACAGCCTCCGCCAAAGCCGATCCCCGCGAGCAAAAGAGGAGAAGAAGCGCAAGAAAAATCATCTTCTTCATGAACTCTCTCTCTTCAAAAGCATCTCCGAGAAATCGGCGACCACCAGCCCGTAATTCAAAGAATAGTTGTAAGAGGTGATCGATCTAAAATTTTCAAAAAGGGCCAAGAGCGCCTCGGTTCCCTCTTGCGGCTGATAGAGGGCGAACGAAACCGACTCGTCCTTTTGGATCGAAGCCGGAAGCGGGATCTGGATCCCCATCTCCGCGGCCCTGCTGAGCGGGATCGTCTTGCGAATCCCGACCTCCACCGACTTCAACCGCTGGGGAGAGTCGTCTGAAAGCCGGGCCGGAAGATAGGTCAATCCGTTTCGCTTCCAACCGAAAGATTTTAAATAATTGGCCACGCTGGCGAAGATATCCCCATTTGAAGTCCAGAGATTTCGCTTTCCATCCTTGTCGTAATCGACCGCATACTTTCGAAAGCTGGTCGGCATGAATTGAGGGACGCCGAAGGCCCCGGCGTACGAGCTGTTCACGGAGAACGGATCAATCCCCTCCTCCCTGCAGAGAAGAAGGTAGGCGATCAACTCCTCCCGATAGAAACGCTCGCGCCGGGGATAGAGAGCGTAGGCGGTATTCAAGATATCAAAAGCGCGGTACTTTTCAACCCGAGGATGACCAAACTTCGTTTCAATGCCGAGAATGCTGCAGATGACCTCTTTCGGAACACCGAACTCTTCCTCGATCCCTTGAAGCAGCTTTAGATTCTCTTGGACGTACGCCTGTCCTCGGAGGACCAAGTCATCTTTAATGAATCGCCTGCGGTATTCATAATAAGGGAGGAGTTCCGGCGGGCGCTCGAACTTTTCGATAATCTCCGCTTGCAGAACCACTTTGCCGAAGAGAGCTTTTAGGTCGGCGGCGCCAAATTGATGCCGCTGGGTGAGATCCTTAATCAAGGAGACATATCGCGGGTCATCCAGATTAAGGGAAGAAGCTGGAGCCTGAGACAGAGAGGGCAACGGAGAAGAAGGGTCGGCGTGGGCCAGAAGAGGATAAACCCAAGAGAGATCCAACGAGAGAAGGGCCCCCCATCCGATCATCCGCGGGAAGAGCGATTTTAAAAAAATCCTTCGACTTTCCAAATAACCCTCCCCTATTAAAGGAAGGCGCTCCCGGATCTCTGTTTCTGGGCGAGGGGAAACGCATACAAATGTGGAAATTTAAAACCAGAATAGAGGATGTACCCTCTTTTGTCAACGCTCCGGGGACAATCTGCGCGTCTTTTCGGCGGGGCAGAGGAAGGGCAACTGGTCGCTAGACAGCCGTGTTGATGCTGGGGGGAAAACCGGCGAGGGTTTCTTCTGCGATCTGCGATAACAAGGCATCGTAGTCATGGTTGGAGGCAAAGATGCGGCACTGGATCAGTTTGGCCGGGATCGAGTCGACATACTCGGTGAGCGCCTCTTTCGAGACGACCCGCGTCGACGGATTAAAAACATACACCTGCCTCTCCCCCATCATCAGCGGGTTCATCGGCCGGGGATCCTGGCTCGCCATATCGACCCGAAAGGGGAGATCGGCCAACTCCGGGGGAAGCCGCTTCCGCATCTCCTCTTCCAGATCGGCGGGGTTTAAGATCCACCTTTCTTTCTCGGCTGTCTCGACCGAAAAGGTCGTATCGTACGCCATCTTCCACTTTACATCGCGCAGAAGGATCTTCTCCCACTCCTCATAGAGGCCTCGTTTGGCCTTTGATTTTGAGCCCTTCCACGATTTCACCTCCAGAAGGAGAGACCAATCGGTCAGATCGACATAGGCATCCAGACGATCGAGGGGATTAAAAGGAAAGATAGCTTTGAGGGTTTCCCTGAAAATATCGCGCAAGTGCATGTCGAGCGAGCGGGTTGTTCGGTGGTAATAGACATTGAAATAGAGATAGGAACGGGCGTTTAGAAACATCGTCAGGGCCGGAAGCCCCGCTTTATGAAGGGTCAGCCCCTGTTCGGTAAAAAACGTGTAATGCATCAGGCGGTCGAGGTCGACCGGCCCGATCGCAACACCGCACATATACGAATCGCGCAAGACGTAATCGAGATTATCAGCGGTAAAGATCCCTGAAAAAAGCGGTTTGAGCATCACCAGCCAGCGGGGATACGCTTCGGGCGTTTTAAAATTCTTATCCTTATGGATGAGAAAGGCGACATGCTCCGGATCGAGCGCCTCTCCGGGGGCGAATTCCCCGTTTGGACTTCTTCGGATCCGTCGGATGATCGGCGCCAGCTCTTGCCGGATGATCGCCTGGCCGAGTTTTTCGTGCGTCAGGTTGAACGCGTCGAGAAAGTTATCATCGAAGAAATGGCAGAAAGGGCCATGGCCGATATCATGAACGAGGACCGAGACCCGCAGAAGCGCCTCGATAAAGGGATAAGAAGGACAACCCGGAGCCACCTCTTTCAGGGAGGGGTAGAGATGCCGGGCAAATCTCCCCGCCACATGCATCGCGCCGAGGGAGTGAACAAAGCGGGAATGCTCCGCCGAGGGATAGACCCAGCGCGCCGACTGGAGTTGATTGATATACCGCAACCGCTGCATCCAGCGCGAGTCGATGAGGTCTTTCTCAGTCGCCTCGTCCCGCTTGCCGAACGGAACCGTGAAGCTGATATAGTTGTGAATCGGATCGGCGATCAGGGCCAACCCTTCGT
>JAHFEM010000136.1 GCA_023248505.1 Nitrospirota bacterium | reverse complement strand
GGGACACGCCCGGACCGTTCTCGTTCATCTCATGGGAGAATCATGAGCGAACCGTTGGCTTTGCCGGGCCGAGCGCGGGATGGGGGATTATTCGACAGGCTCACCATGAGCGGGTCAAATAGACAACCGAATGTCCTTCAGGTAAGCAAAGCGAGGATAGGCTTTGCCTATCCGAAGCGCGGGGCGTGGGGGCACCGGAGGACCTTCTCTTTTTCAGTTGCCGCACGGGCCCTCGCATGAGGATAGACGAGAAGGTCGTGACAGCCCCTTCCGATCCGGAAGTCAGAGAGGTCTTCTCCGAGGCTGAAATTCGCTTCGAGCAATGGCGAAAGCGGATCGGGTTGGTCGCGGGGCCATTGGTGGCGCTCCTCCTCTTTGTGCTTCCCTCGTCGTTGTCGCCGGAGGCCCATCGCCTGGCGGCGCTCCTGGCGGGGGTGGTCATCTTCTGGATCACCGAGCCGATTCCGATTCCGATCACGGCGCTGCTGGGGCCGGTCCTCGCCATCGTGCTGGGGATCGGGAAGGCCGATGCGGTCCTCTCTTCGTTCGGAAATCCGATTCTTTTTCTCTTCATCGGAAGCTTCTTGATCGCCCGCGCCATGGAGGGGCATCGCCTCGACCGGCGCTTTTCGCTCTGGCTGCTTTCCGTCCGGTGGGTGGGGGACCGCCCCGCGCGCATCCTCTGGATGCTCGGAGCGATCACCGCTTTCCTCTCGATGTGGATCTCCAACACCGCGGCGACCGCCATGATGTTTCCGATCGCGCTGGGGATTCTCTCCTCGCTCCGGCATCTCTCCGAAAAGAAGGGGCCGTCGCAACGCGATGCGGTCGGGGTGATGCTGATGATCGCCTATGCTGCCTCGATCGGGGGGATCGGGACGCCGATCGGCACACCGCCGAATCTGATCGGGATCGGGATGATCGCCAAACAGGCGGGAAGGGAGATCGGGTTTTTCCAATGGATGCTCCTGGCGGTCCCGCTCCTCCTCGTCATGTATGTCGCCCTCTACTTCCTGCTCCTCTCCCTGCACCCGATGGGACCCGCGGTGCAGGAGGGGCGCGTCTCCAAATTCATTCAGGCCCAAAGAGCGGCGATCGGCCCCTGGACCCGCGGCCAAAAGAACACCCTCATCGCCTTTCTGGTCGCCGTTTTCCTCTGGATTTTTCCGGGGCTGCTGGCGTTGATCTTCGGGCCGCAGGGGGAGCCGGTGAAGTTTTTCAACGGCCGGCTGCCGGAGGGGGCGGCGGCGATCGTTGCGGCGAGCTTCCTTTTCTTCTTGCCGACCGACTGGTCCAAGCAGGAATTCACCCTCTCCTGGCGGGAGGCGGCCGAGATCGACTGGGGAACGATTCTCCTCTTCGGCGGCGGGTTGGCCCTGGGGGAGCTGATGTTCAAAACCGGTCTCTCTCAGTCGGTCGGCGAGGGGTTGCTCTCCTTTTTTGAAATCCAATCGCTCTGGGGCATTACCGGGCTGGCGATCGGATTGGGCATTATCGTCAGCGAGTTGACCTCCAACACCGCCGCCGCGAACATGATCATCCCGGTGGTGATCGCGTTGGCGACCACCACCGGCGTCAGCCCGATCCCCCCGGCCCTCGGCGCGACCCTCGGAGCGAGCTACGGTTTTATGCTTCCGATCTCGACCCCTCCGAACGCGATTGTCTACGGCTCCCGGCTGATCCCGATCGGCCGGATGATCCGGGCGGGGATTCTCTTCGACCTCCTCGGCTTCTTTATCATTTGGGGAGGGCTTCGCCTTCTCTGCCCGATTTTGGGATTGATGTGATTTCAAAATCGGGCGACGAATCTCTTGGCAACCGGGTTCAAAAGCCGTTCTGCTAAAGCGATTTCCCGAGCGGTTCTAAGCGAAAAATAACTTGACCTTCCGCCGCTCTCTTGTATAATGGAGAAGGTTTTTCGGGAGCCATCGGAGACGGAAGGATATCCCTCGCAAAGATGCTGATTTTGCGGGGAGATCGGGTGGAGACGGCGTGGCCAATTTGAAATTTGAAGAGGCTCTTTCTCGTCTGGAAGAAGCGGTAAAATCGCTCGAGAAGGGTGAGCTTCCGTTGGAGGAATCTCTGAAGGTCTTCGAGGAGGGGATTCGTCTCTCAAAAAATTGCCTGAAGATGCTGGATGAGGCCGAGAAGAAGGTGGAGGTCCTCAGCCAGGATAAAGACGGGAAAAGGCGAACCCGGCCTTTCGAGTTAAAGGGGAATCCGGATTCGGAAGCGTCTTCTTCCGGCACGGAGGAGAGGCCGTCCCATGGATAAAGAGCCGTTGAAGGTGTATCTCCGGGAGCGCCAATCGGAGGTCGATCGTCTCCTTCAATCCTATCTTCCGGGGGCGAAGTGCCCGCCCGCCTTGATCCACGAGGCGATCCGTTACTCCCTTTTTGCGGGGGGGAAGCGGCTCCGGCCGATCCTCTGTCTTGCGGCGGCGGAGTCGGTCGGCGGGAGAAGAGAAGAGGTCCTTCCCTATGCCGCCGCGATTGAATTGATTCACACCTACTCCCTCATCCACGATGATCTCCCGTCGATGGATAATGATACCTACCGCCGGGGCAAATTGACGAACCACAAGATGTTTGGAGAGAGCACGGCGATCCTGGCGGGAGACGCCCTTTTGACCGCCGCCTTTACCCTGATGGCCGAGAAGGGGATCGCCGGCGCGATCTCGCACAAAAAGATCCTCTCGGTGATCCTCGAGTTGGGATCGGCGACCGGGAGCACCGGGATGGTCGGCGGACAGCTGGTCGATATCCAATCGGAAGGGAAAACATCGATCGAGTTGGAGCAGCTCCACTATATTCATACCCACAAGACCGGGGCGTTGATCCGGGCCTCCGTTCGAATCGGCGGTCTTCTCGGGGGGGCCTCGTCCAAAAAGCTCACCAGCCTGACCCGTTACGGCGAGAAGGTCGGGCTGGCCTTCCAGATTGCCGACGATATTCTGGATGTCGAAGGGGAAGAGAAGGAGATGGGGAAGTCGGTCGGTCAAGACCGGGCCAAAGAGAAATGGACCTATCCCCGGTTGATCGGCTTGGAGCGGGCGAAGAAAGAGGCCCATGTCCTGGTCGAAGAGGCCCTGACGGAGTTGAACGGCTTCGGGCCCGAAGCCGCTCCGCTTCGGGGATTGGCGCCCTACATGGTCGAGCGAAAGAAGTGAGGGAAGAATGAACCTTTTGGATCAGATCAACAGTCCGGCCGATTTAAAAACGATTCCGAGAGAGGCGCTTCCGCAGCTTGCACAGGAGATCCGGGAGAAGATCCTGGCGGTCGTCGCCGACAAAGGGGGCCACCTTGGCGCCAGCCTGGGAGCGGTCGAGTTGACGGTGGCGCTGCACACGATCTTTAATCCGCCGCAAGATCGGTTCGTTTGGGACACCGGGCATCAGGCTTATCCCCACAAGCTTCTCACCGGCCGGCGCGATCAGTTTCATACGATTCGGCAGTACCAGGGGATCAGCGGGTTTCTCTCGCGGGCCGAAAGCCCTTATGATACCTTCGGCGCCGGCCACGCGGGGACGGCGATCTCCGCGGCCCTCGGCATGGCGGAGGCGCGGGATCACCAGGGGGGGAACTATCAGGTCGTCGCAATCATCGGCGACGGCGCGATGACCGCCGGGATGGCGTATGAGGCGCTCAACCACGCGGGGGCGCTGCGGCGCAACATGATCGTGGTCCTCAACGACAACGAGATGTCCATCTCCAAGAACGTCGGCGCGCTCTCGGCCTACCTGGCCCGCATCATCACCGGGCCGCTCTACACGAAGGTCCGAAACGAGACGGCGGAGCTCTTGAAAACGATTCCGAAGATCGGCCGGCCGATGCTCAAGGCGGCCCGCCGGGCCGAGGAATCGGTGAAGGGGCTGATCACCCCCGGGCTTCTCTTCGAAGAGATGGGTTTCCGGTATATCGGCCCGATCGACGGGCACCGGCTCGATCATCTTCTGACCACGTTCGAAAATGTCAAAGAGCTGGAAGGGCCGCTGCTGATCCATCTGATCACAAAAAAAGGGAAAGGCTATGCCCCGGCCGAAGGCGATCCGGCCGGCTTCCACGGCACCGCCGCCTTCGATCTCTCGACCGGCGTCGTGAAAAAGAAATCGTCGGCCCCCAGCTATACCGGTATCTTTGCAAAGCAATTGATCTCGCTGGCGAAGGAAGATCGGCGGATCGTCGCCATCACGGCGGCGATGCCGGAAGGGACCGGCCTCAGCAAGTTCGCCAAGGAGTTCCCCGATCGCTTCTATGATGTCGGCATCGCGGAGCAGCATGGGGTGACCCTGGCGGCCGGGATGGCGGCCGACGGCCTCCGTCCGGTGGTTGCGATCTATTCGACCTTCTTGCAGCGGGCCTTCGATCAAATCGTCCATGATGTGGCCCTTCAAAATTTGCCGGTCGTTTTTTGCCTCGATCGCGCCGGATTGGTCGGCGAAGACGGCCCGACCCATAACGGCGTGCTCGATATCGCTTATTTAAAGACCGTTCCGAACATGATCCTGATGGCCCCGAAAGATGAAAATGAGCTTCAACAGATGTTGGCCACCGCGCTGAAGCATCCCGGGCCGGCGGCGATCCGTTATCCGAGAGGGGAGGCGATCGGCGTTCCTCTGGAAGAGCCGGCGATGACGCTTCCGATCGGAAAGGGGGAGCTTCTCCGGGGGAACTTGGCCGGCGACGAGATCGATGTCGCCTTGGTGGCCCTCGGAAATATGGTTTATCCGTCCCTGGAGGCCGCCGCCCTTCTGGAGCGGGAAGGGTTCTCCGTGGCGGTCGTCAATGCCCGCTTCGCCAAGCCGATCGATCGGGAGTTGCTGACGTCGATCGCCCAACGCTGCCGTCGGATCGTCACCCTGGAAGAGCATGTCCTGGCGGGCGGATTCGGCGAGTCGGTTCTGGCCGTTTTGGAAGAGGAAAAGGGAGCGGGGCGGATTGGGCCGGTGGACGTCCGTCGGATCGGGCTTCCCGATCAGTTCATCGAGCATGGGGCGCAACGGATCCTTCGCGAAAAATTCGGACTCGACGCAGAACGCATCGCCGCCTCCGTCCTCGACTTCATCAAGCTTGGGATCGGCGCCTCCCCCCAAGATGAGGATCGGGCGATTCGATTAGGAAAATAATGTCGGCTCGGCCTTCCGCTCAACCCAAAGAACGTCTCGATCTCCTGCTGCAAGCGCGTGGACTGGCTGAGAGCCGGGAGCGGGCGCGCGGGCTGATCCTGAGCGGATCGGTCCTGGTCGATGGAAAGAAAATCGAAAAGGCGGGCGCTCAAGTAAAAAGAGACGCGGAGATCGTCCTCCTCGGACCGACCTCCCCGTATGTCGGCCGGGGAGGGATCAAGCTTGAGGCGGCCCTGGACACGTTTCATCCGGAGGTCTCCGGGAAGGTGGCGATGGACGTGGGGGCCTCCACCGGCGGTTTTACAGACTGTCTTCTGCAACGGGGGGCGGCTCGCGTCTATGCCGTCGATGTCGGCTACGGCCAACTGGCCTGGCGGCTTCGCCAAGACCCCCGCGTGATCGTTTTGGAGCGGAGCAATATCCGCCTCCTCCCCCCGGAAGCGATTCCGGAGCCGGTGGATTTGGCGACCATCGACGTCTCGTTCATCTCGCTGGAGAAGGTGCTTCCCGCGGTGCTTTCCTTCCTCGCGCCGCGGGGCGAGATGGTCGCGTTGGTCAAACCGCAGTTCGAGGTCGGAAAAGGGGAGGTCGGCCGGGGCGGGATCGTTCGGAGCCCTGAGAAGCATCAAAGCGTGTTGGATCGGATTTATCATCAGGCGGCGGAATGGGGGCTGGAGATCGCCGGGTCGATCCCCTCGCCGATTCTCGGACAAAAGGGAAACGTCGAATTTCTGGTATATTTTAGAAGGCTCGGCGCAGGGAGTTCAAAGAATGCGGAAAGCGGAACGCCGGATGCGGAATAAATAAAAGGCGATTCGACTTTCGTTCCGCATCCGAAATCCCCTGCTCATACGGAAAGGATGGACGCAGATGAAGGTGTTGGTGACAGGCGGAGCCGGGTTTATCGGTTCTCATTTGGTC
>JAHFEM010000135.1 GCA_023248505.1 Nitrospirota bacterium | reverse complement strand
TTTCTTGAAGCGAAGAAGCTATTGTCTCGATCGATGAAGATCCGCTTTGCTCTCGGGCAATTCTATGAAAATATGGGACAACAAATGAAAGCGCGGGAGATCTACCTGGAGGTCATCGATGAGGAGGGAAAACATCCCGCGGCTTTGGATGCAAGGGTGAAGCTGGCGACGCTCGACTGGGTCGAAGGGAAAAAAGGCAGCGCGGAAGAACGTTTGAAGGAAGTGCTCCGGGAAAACCCCAGCGCCTCGGAAGCGCTCCTCCTTCAGGGGAAAATCGCGTTGGTCCAAGAGGAGCGAAAAGAAGCGGTACAGGCATTTCGGAGCATTCTCAGAGATCAACCTAAGCGTGCGGATGTGCAGGTTCTATTAGGTGAAGCCTACTTCTCCCAGGGCGAGATGACCCTGGCGCGCGAGAGTTTGGAGAAGGCCCTTCTCTTAAATCCCCAAGAGATCAGCGCCGCCCGGATGTTGGCTCAACTGGATGAGCTGGAGGGACGCCGGAAAGAGGCACGTCAGAGGCTTGAATCGGCCGTCGCGAAAGCGCCTGGCGATTTAGAGACGCTTCAGTTGTTGATCCGTACTCAACTTGCAGATCAGGATTGGCCCGCGGCCGAGGTGGCCCTGACAAAGCTCCGGGCTGTAACAGCAGACCCATACATCATCGGAATGGCGGAGGGGAACCTTCATCAAGCGAAGAAGAATTGGAATCTGGCGATTGCTGCGTTTGAACGCGCGGCGGCATCCCAGCCCGATTCACTCGATTCTCTCTTGTCTTTGGTTCGGATTGAATTGAGTCAGGGAAAATCGGACGGGGCGTTACGGCGTCTTCAAAAGGTGATCGCCTCCCAACCGGAACATCCTTTTGCCCATGGTATGGTGGGAGAGGTCCTTTTAACGAAAGGTCAGTTCGAAGAAGCCGAAGCGGCTTTCGAGACCGCCAACCGAATCAAACCGGATTGGGTGGCCCCGTGGCTCAACCGAGCGAGTCTTATGCGCGCTCAGAAAAATTTTTCTGGAGCGATATCGCTTTTAGAGACCGGACAGAAGGCGAATCCGAAGTCGACCGAACTGAGGCTTCTTCTTGCTTCTATTTTGAATGAGACCGGCGAGGTCGATCGGGCTGTTCGATATTATGAATCGGTTTTGAAGGATCAACCGAAATCGGTCGTGGCGGCCAATAACCTGGCGATCCTTTTAGCCGATAAAAAAGGAGATCCAAAAAGTCTCGACCGCGCCTTGGCCTTGAGCCGGAACTTCGAAACGTATGCATCGAGCAATGATCTGCTTGACACACGCGGATGGATCTATGCCAAAACGGGGCAATCGAAGGAGGCCGTTCGCCTGCTCCGGCAGGTGGTCGATAAGGCGCCGAATCATCCGGTCTTTCAGTATCATCTTGGGGTCGCTTATTATAAGGCGGGAGAGGCCGTGAAGGCGAAAGAGGTTCTGACCCGAGCGGTTCAATCTGGGAAATCATTTCCAGGTTTGGAGGAGGCCAAGTCGATCTTGGCAGAAACGAAGGGGTAGGATGACAAAGTATTCAGTGTGGATGACTGTCTTGGTTTTAGGATTTTTTCGGCTTTCTTCCGCTTTTGCGCAGGAAGGGGTGACCGGCCCGGGATATCTGATCGGACCGGAGGATGTGCTGAACATCTCGGTCTGGAAAGATGAGAGTCTGACCCGCCAGGTGGTGGTCCGGCCGGACGGGATGATCTCGTTCCCTCTGGTCGGCGATCTTCGAGCGGAAGAGAAGACCGTCGAAGAAATAAAAAACGATCTGATGCGGCGTCTCGCGCCGTTTATGCCGAACCCGACGGTCTCGGTTGCCGTTGAGAAGATCAGCAGCTATAAGATCTACGTGCTCGGAAAGGTGAATCGTCCCGGGGAATATCTGGTGGGGCGCCCGACCGATATTCTTCAGGCGCTCAGCCTGGCGGGGGGCTTAACTCCCTATGCGGCGGAGAATAAGATCCGAATCGTCCGCCGAGAAAAAGGGGGCCAGAAAAGCGCCATCTTTCGTTATGGGGAGGTCGTGAACGGGGAAAATTTGGAGCAAAATATCGTATTGAAACGAGGTGATGTGGTGATCGTGCCGTGACCAGCGTTCCTCGCCGATGGCACGGTGGTCGGCCATTGTCACAAATCAGTTCAGATCTTTTTTCACGCGGCGACCTCATGCTCCTGGCGCTGATCGTTCTGCTTGCTTTACCGGCGTCTTTGTACGCGGTGGAATATTCGGCGCTTCCCTCGGTGAACCTCCGAGAGGAGGTGAATGATAATATCCTGATGACCTCCCAACCGCATGATACGGTTTGGGGGAGCCATTTCATCCCATCGCTTCGGTTGAGTGCCGCGTTGGAGCGGTGGCGAGTGGACGGGAACTTCTGGGCGAGCATCTCTCGTTATGTGGGGGAGAAGGGGCTCGATATGAACGATGTTTCTCTGAAGCTCTCTTCCGAATACCGTACGGAATGGGATCTTTGGAGATTATTCGGAGAGGGGACACGGGATGCGGCCTGGAAGAGCGAATTGCAGGAGACGGGGCTCATCCTGGCGACCCAGAGGCGCAACGTGGGGGTGTTGGGTGGAAGCTGGACTCGCACGCTGACGGAGCGAATGACCCTTTTGGGAGAGCTTGAATATCGAGAGACACGCTACAGCGATGACCAGGTAGGGGGCCTCTTCGATTATGACGTCCTACTGGGAACGATCCAAACGATCTATGCCCTTTCGGAGAACGACCAACTGAGGGCGAGTCTAGAGTTTTTGAATTATCGGGCTGTCTCGGTGGGAGTTCAGTCTAAGAATGTGGGGCTCCAGGTTTCATGGGTTCATCCCTTTTCCGAAACGTTCCAGGGGACCTTCTCCGTCGGAGTCCGGGAATTGTTTAATGACCTGTCGAGCGGGGGGGAAACTCAGCAAGATAAAGATTTCGGTTGGCTGGCGGGGGGGACGGTCGAGAAAAAATGGGAGCGGACCTCTTTACGGGGAGAGGCGACCCGACAAGTCGATCCGAGCGGGGGTGGCTATTTGATCGAGGTTGATCGCCTCTCAGGCGCAATCGAACAAGAACTGACACAGACCACTTCCGGCTCGCTGGTGGCCAATTTTTATTTGACCCGACCGCTTCGGGGAGAACTTTCGCCCCCCGACAGCGCTTCTTACAACATCGGGCCGAAGTGGTCATGGAATTGGACGAAGGAGTGGTCGATGCTGATCTGGTACCGATATGCTTGGCTAAAAAGAGACGACGGCTCTGACCCGATTCATTCCAATTCGCTGTCATGGATGCTGACCTATCGCGGATTCGGATGGTCGGAGTCGCGTTAGTTAAAGGAGACGTCATTTCAATGCCTCGTTTTAAATGGGAGTGAACATGGAACAGAAAACAAAAAACCTCGGAGACTATCTCCAGTTTATACGGCGCCGGAGATGGCAGATGTTGGTCCCGATTATTCTGCTCACGGCCATCGGAGGGAGCATTGCGTATTCGCTCGCTCCGGTCTATCGCTCGACGGCGACCATCCTGATCGAAGAACAAGAGGTTCCCACCGATCTGGTCCGATCGACCGTCACCAGCTATGCCGACCAGAGAATCCAGACAATCAAACGTCAGATCCTGAGCCGGTCCACGCTTCTGAAGGTGATCGATCAGTACAGTCTTTATCCTCGGCTTCGAGGGAAAGCAACCACGGAAGCGCTGCTAAAGCGCTTTGCCGACGATGTCCAGATCGAGGTGATCAGCGCCGATGTGGTCGATCGGCGAACGGGCCAACAGACACGCGCCACCATCGCCTTTACGCTCGCCTACGATGGAGAGACCCCGCCGCTGGCTCAAATAGTCGCGAATGAGCTGACGAGCCTTTTTCTTGCTGAAAATCTCCGAACCCGAGAGCGAAGCGCCCAAGAGACAACCGCCTTCCTCCAAAAAGAGGGGGAGAGCCTGTCGAGCCGAATCGAAACACTCGAAAAAAAGATCGCGAACTTTAAACATCAAGCCGGCGGCGCCCTTCCAGAATTGAACCAAGTCAACATTCAACTCATGAACCAATTCGATCGCGAGCTGCTCAACGCGGATCGGGAAGTCCGCAGCCTGGAGGAGCGAAAGATCTACCTGGAGGGGCAGCTCGCGATCCTCAAGCCGAATACGCCGATGATCTCCTCCACAGGAGAGCGAATTTTAGATACGGAAGAACGGCTCAAAGCGCTGCGGGCGCAATATGTCAGCAGCGGCGCCCTCCTCTCCTTAAACCACCCCGATATGATCAAAATGAAGCGGGAGATTGAAGCCCTCGAAAAGGCAACGGGGGAGTCCTCCGCGGCGGATGTTCTCTATAAAAAATTAACCGAAGAGCGGACAAATCTGGCGGCGTTGACGGAGCGGTTTGGGGAGAAACATCCCGATGTTCTTCGCTCCCGGAAAGTCGTCGCCTCACTTGAAGACGAAATCCGTCGGACGCGTCCTGAAAGAAAAGTAGAGGTCGCTCCGGAGAATCCCGCTTATATTTTGATCCAATCGCAGCTCTCCTCGACCGCCAACGATTTAAAGTCGATGCGGTCGACGCAGGCGAGCCTCAAGCAACGGGTCGCGGAGATCGCCGGAAGGTTGGAGAAGACTCCGATGCTGGAGCAGCAATATCTTGATCTCACTCGGGACCGTGAAAGTTCGGTCCAAAAGTACAACGAGATCCGGTCCAAGCTTTTGGGTGCGAAGGTGGCCGAAGGATTGGAGGCGGAAGGAAAGGGAGAGCGCTTCTCCCTCATCGATCCACCCGCTCTTCCGGAGAAGCCGGAAAAACCGAATCGGCCCGCCATTCTCCTTTTAACAATGGTCTTTGCGATGGTGGGCGGCGTCGGGTACGGAGCGGCGGTGGAAAGTCTCGATCATGCCGTCTACACCGCCGAGCAGATTTGGGAGATCACCGAAGTGTCCCCATTGGCCGTGGTCCCCTATATTCAGAACAAAGAGGACGCAGCGCGGCAACGCAAGAAAAAGGGTTGGCTGCTCTGGGGGGGAGTCGCCTCGGTGGTTCTGTTCGTGATCCTCATTCATTTTTTCTGGTTTCCGCTGGATGTGATCTGGTATGCTGCGTTGAGGAGATTGGGTTTAGGATAAAGGAGAAACGATGGAGGAAACGAAGTCTTCAGTAAATCAACCGCAAGAATTGCAGCGGATTGGAAATGGTCGTCTGCCTGATCACCCTTCCTTGTATGCAATGGCCCCCGATCAGATCGTATACACCCAGACCCGATTGGTGACCCTCTCTCCCGCCCGTTTGCGGGAACGGCGTGTAATCGCTGCCTTGGAGGAAGGTCCTCTGACCGAGGCTTACAAGATCTTGCGAACCCAAGTGATTCTTCGGATGCGGGAGAATGGATGGAACCTCTTGGGGATCACTAGCCCCGGACCCGGAGCGGGGAATAGTTTGACCGCAGCCAATCTGGCGGTCAGCCTCGCGTTAGAGGTCCGCCAAACGGTTCTCTTGGTGGATGCCAATTTTCGAAGCCCGGCCATGCATCAACTCTTTGGAATATCGGAGAGTCCAGGCTTGGTCGATCATCTTTTGGATCACAAGCCGGTCAAAGATCTTTTGGTCCATCCCGGCTTTCCGCGACTCGTTCTCCTGCCGGCGGGCAGAGCGGTCAGAGGTTCCAGCGAACTGCTGACCTCTCCCCCGATGCTTTCTCTCATCAGCGAACTCAAAAACCGTTATGCATCCCGAATCGTTATCTTTGATCTGCCGCCGCTTCTACCGACCGATGATGTGCTGGCCCTTTCCCCTTATATTGACGCGATGTTGTTGGTGATCGAGGCGGGACGCACCCAAACGGAAGACATTATACAGTCTCTCCGTCTTTTGAAGGGGATACCGATCCTGGGCACGGTCTTGAACAAAGGGTAAGGAGTGATCCGCATAAATTCTTATTCGTGCAATCACCCAACAGAAAAATACGCAGCATGGCCTGTTGAAATGCGGCCGGCGAATTATTAATCACCCTCTTCGCCTCCCTCAAGTCGGTCGCCCACCGAATTTTAAACTCCTCCGAT
>JAHFEM010000134.1 GCA_023248505.1 Nitrospirota bacterium | reverse complement strand
TCGATCAGCAGCAGTTTGATGACCGGGTTGTCGAGCTGATAGTAAAATCGTCGATGCTGATCTTGGCAAAGCTCGACCAGCTCCTGCTCGCGGAGGTACGGACAGGAAAAGGCAAGGCGCTCCCGAAATCGATTTCCTTTTTTAGTCAAAGAGAGGCCGCCGATGCAGGCCTTTCGATCGGCGCTCTCGCCAGCCTGGCAGACATCATTGATCTTCTCCGGATTTGGAGCGACGTACGGCCGGCTGATATAACCGAGGAGATAAAAACAATTCCGACGCGCTTTTCCATCGAGGGCCGCACATCTTTTCCGGACGAGATCGACCTCTTCCGGACGGCCTGTCTGATCGAGGAGATAGCGGAGACAGGCGCTCGGCCACGCGCTGTTTTGAAGGCAAAAATCAAAAACGGAATCCATTCTTTGAGTCCCTCGGATTGGGTCCGGACTGATCCGTCCGAGGATCTTTCCCCGCAGCTCCATAAAAACGCCCGACTCGCAGTAGTATTGCATCTCTGCGTCTGCAAACAATTTGCAATACCGCCTTGCTTTCGATACATCTTCAGAAAGAGCGGCGATTCCATGGCCGACCGAATGGGCGCAATTTCCCCTAAAGAAGTCTTGCACGACCTTCGAATCTTCTCGGCAAAGGAGAATGGCTTCACGGTTCAACGGCGCCATCTGCTCTCCGGACAAAGACGGTCCGGCCTTCGCCGCGGCCATGCCTGAGAGGTATGTCTTCACCGCGCCATGAACGCAGGCGTAGGTGCACCCGTTTCCACAGAGGGCCATGGCGGTCTCCAGGTCTTGGGTCCGTTCGACGAGAACGCCTCCGAGGGGATGCAGGACGCCGTGGCAAAAATGGTTTTGTCCCTCCGCATGCTCGATCATCCGCTTGACCCCGATCTCTTCAATAAAGGTGCGGTATGTTTTCGTTAAATCGTCGGTCGTCCGTAAAGCGGAAAAGAATTCATTCAGTCTAAGATCAAGCGCCTCGCCGCTCAATCGTCCAAGCCAGAGAGGGTGGTTCGGCTCCCCGCCCGCCTCGTTTTGGATCGACGACTCCCCTTCCCTCTGCGCCGGCGCCGTTGCGAAGGTCAAATCGGCCCCGCTGAACCGAACCAGCGCCTCCGCTACGGCAACCGCGATGACCAGGAGTGCTTTCCAACCCGCCGCGCTCCGTTTCATGAGTCCTCTCATCCTTCTCCCGACTTAAAACCGATGATGAATCCGCTCACACCTCGATTCTCTATACTGTCTTTGGAATCCTCTGTCAAACGAAATCCGCGGTCGTGTCCCACTTAGAAAGTGTTCCCGGAATCAAACGCATTGGAATGGGCGCTGCCCCAAACGGGATTGCCTCGCAAAGAAGGTCATGGCTCAGTCCCCCCCCTTTTCTTGACGTTCCCCTTCTCTTTACGTAAGATCACATTTGAAGACAACCCGCGCCGGCGCCAGTCAGGAAGTCATGGACAAGAAAAAGATCTGGAGGCTTTTATCCGATCCCCCTCAGCCGCCCGAAATCAACATGGCGATCGATGAAGCGATCGCCATCGCCTTCTCGAAGGGAGTCATCCCGCCGACGCTCCGGCTTTACGGATGGTCGTCTCCCTCGGTGTCGATCGGATCGTTTCAAAAGTGGGAACCGGAATGGGAGGACCTCATCGAACAGGGCAAGCTTCGCTTTGTCCGGCGGATCACAGGAGGCCGGGCGCTCCTCCACGATCGGGAGCTGACCTACTCCGTGGTGGCCTCCACGAAAGACCCGCTCTTTTCCGAAGGGATCAAAGGAACGTTTTATGCCGTTTCGGGAGGCCTCTTGGCCGGATTGAAGTCGCTGGGCGTCGCCGCCGAGATTTACGCGCCGCCGAGATCGCACCGGATCGAGCGGCCCCAGAGCGCCCTCTGCTTCGCTTCGACCTCCTGGTATGAAATCACGGCGCGTGGCAAGAAGCTGATCGGAAGCGCGCAGCGGCGATGGGTCGCCCACTTTCTTCAACATGGATCTCTCATCCTGGAAAAGAGCCCCGCCGCCGGCTTTCCCCTCTCTGAGAATCAGATCGGTCTCGCGGAGTTTCTCCCCCTTCTCCCGCCGCAGGAGACGCTGCAAAAGGCCCTTCGGTTCGGCTTCGAATCGTCGCTTCCGATTCAGCTTGAGTCGAGCGCATTGACCTCCGAGGAAATAAAGACCAGCGAGCGGCTTGTCCGGGAAAAATACGGCAATCCCGCCTGGACCCTTCGACGCGAACTCCCCGAACCAGAGACCTAGGATCGATTTCGGAGGGTGGATACAAATCAAGTTTGTTTCCATTCCGGAACCGACACGCTTCTCGTCCCCGCCTTACTTCGGCAGGTTGGAGCAGAAATCCATGTACGCCTCGATGCATTGAAAATCGCCGTTGGGACAGACCATCCCGACCAGCTTCAGCATGCAATCCTGCGGTCCGGTCATGTTGGGAGGGGCCTTGCGTGTCGTCTTTTTGGGAGGGGAAGGGGGAAGGGGCGCGGCGCTCTCAACGAGATTCATCCCATCCTCCGGGAGGGGATCGCTCTTCTTTTCACGCACCTCGATCTGATCTTCCTGATCGGGCCCCTCTTCCGGGAGAAAGACAGGATCATCCGCATTGTCTGTGAACCGGTTCGTCTCGACCTGATTGGGGGAGAGGAGCTCTATATCGAGCGGGGTCTGCTCACTGCCCCCTCGGTCGCGGTGGATCACGATCTGAAACGGGTTGCCGAAAATAAAATAAAGGATGAGGTAGTGCACCATCACCGAGTATAAGAGGATCCAAGGAAGATCCTCTTTGCCGGAGGGATGCGAATCGAGGAAGCGGGTTTTCATGCATCGGCCCCTGTTGTCATTCACATCATATCAGGCCCGGAGAAATTGTTTCAAGCGCGGCGGAGCGCTCTTTCCGGCCCCTCCGGCTTTAGTTCCGGTCGGCGTGAACGAGCTCGGGCGCGGTGTGAATCTGCTTCTCCGCCTCCTCGGCTTGTCTCTTTTTCGCAAAGAAGGTGTACGCTGTCGGGATGACAAAGAGGGTGAGCAGCGTCCCCAGACTCAGACCTCCAACGACCACCCAGCCGATCTGCTGTCGGCTCTCCGCGCCCGCTCCCGAGGCCAAGGCCAGGGGAACCGCGGCGAGGACTGCGGTGATGGAGGTCATCAAGATGGGACGCAATCGGAGCACGGACGCTTCAATGACCGCCTCCCTCAGACCTTTCCCCTGCGCTTGAATCTGATTGGCAAACTCGACGATGAGAATCCCGTTCTTGGTCACGAGACCGACCAGCATCACCATCCCGATCTGACTGTAGACGTTGAGCGTCCCGCCGGTGAGCCGTAGCGAGAGAAGCGCCCCGGTCACCGCCAACGGCACCGAGAGCATGATGACGAACGGATCGATGAAGCTCTCGAATTGCGCCGCCAGAACCAGATAGATGAAGACCAACGCCAGCACGAAGGCAAAGTAAAGGCTCGCCCCCGCTTCTTGGAACTCCCGCGATTGCCCATCGAAATCGATTTTCGCCGTCGCCGGAAGAACCTCCGCCGACGACTTCTTCAAAAACGTCAGCGCCTCGCCGAGCGCGTAGTCCGGCGCAAGATTCGCCGAGATCGTCGCGGAGCGGAGACGATTGAAGTGATTCAGCTCCTTGGGGGCGACCCCCTCTTTCACCTGAACCAGGTTGGAGAGCTGCACCAGTTGCCCGTTTTTCCCGCGGACGAAGATCGAGGTCAGATCGGCCGGATTCGTCCGGTCCTTGTCGGCCAGCTTCACGATGACATCGTATTGCTCTCCCTGCTCCTTGTAGCGGGTCACCTGCAGCCCGCCGAGAAGCGTCTGAAGGGTCCGGCCGATGTCGTCGATCCCCGCGCCGACGTCGGCCGCCTTGTCGCGATTGATGGTGACATCCAGTTGCGGCTTATTCAGCTTCAGATCGCTGTCGATGTTGGCAAGGCCCGGATTGGCGCGCATCTTCGCCATCAGCTTATCGGTGATCGTCTGAAGCTCTTCATACGAATTCGCCTCCACGACGAGCTGCACCGGCGGGTTTCGGAAATTCTGGCCGAGGGACGGAGGATTGATCGGGAACGCCAGCACCCCCGGAAGCCCGAACATCTTCGGTCCCAACAGGGCGGCGACCTCCTGCTGCTTCCGGGTCCGCTCTTCCCACGGCTTGAGGCTGATAAACGAGAGGGCGGTGTTCACCGGGTTCGGACGCTCCAAACCGGGAGCGATGACCATAAAGTAAGTATTGATCTCCGGAATCGTGGAATAAAAACCTTCCACCTGCCGGGCATAGCCGTCGGTATAGGCCAGCGTCGACCCTTCGGGGGCGAGCATGATGCCGATGATCGTCCCGCGATCCTCCAGCGGCGCCAGCTCCGATTTGAGCGAGGTGAAGAGAAACACGCTCGCCCCGGCCGACGCCACCCCCAGGAGAACCACCAGCCAGCGCGCCTTCAACGAACCGATCAGAATCCGCCGATAGCCGTTGTTCATCGCTTCAAACCAGCGCTCGGTGACGGTGTAGAATCGGCTGTGTTTTGTCTGATGCTTGAGAATCCTCCCCGACATCATCGGGGTGAGCGTCAGGGCGACGAAACCGGAGACCATCACCGCCCCCGCCACCGTCAGGGCGAACTCGATAAAGAGCCGGCCGGTCGTCCCGGTGATAAAGGCCAACGGGACGAAGACCGCCGCCAGCGTCACCGTCATGGCGATCACGGCGAAGGCGATCTCTTTGCTCCCCTCCAGCGCCGCCTGAAGGCGCGGCATCCCCCCCTCGATCCGCCGGTAGATGTTCTCCATCATCACGATGGCGTCATCGACGACGATGCCGATCGCCAGCACCAGCGCCAGCAAGGTCAGAATATTGATCGAGAACCCCATCGCATACATGAAGATGAATCCGCCGATGAGCGACACCGGGATGGTGACGAACGGGATCAACGTCGCCCGGAACGACCGGAGGAAGACAAAGATCACCAAGACCACCAAGAGCAGCGCTTCGGCGATCGAGTGATAGACCGCCTTGATAGACTTGTCGATGAAGACCGACGTATCGAAAGCGACCTGCAGCTTCATCCCTTCGGGGAGTCCCGCGCTGATCTTCGGCAGCTCCGCCTTGACCCCCTCGGCCACTTCCAGGGTGTTGGCGGTCGCCTGCTTGACGATGCCGAGGCCGACCGCCGGCTTTCCGTTGACGCGGACCGCGTTCCGATCGTCCTGGGAGCCGACTTCCGCATAACCGACGTCGCTCAGCCGGACCGGATAACCGTTGACCTCTCGCAGAACGAGCCGGTTGAACTCGTCCGGCGTTTTCAAGTCGGTCTGGGTCAAGACGGTGAATTCGCGGAACCGGCTTTCGATCCGGCCCGACGGCACATCGACGTTCTGGGCGCGGAGCGCATTCTCGACATCGCGCGGGGTGAGTTGAAACGCCGCCAGCCGGTCCCGGTCGAGCCAGATCCGCATGGCGTAGCGGCGCTCGCCGCCGATGATCACGGTCGCCACGCCGGGAAGGGTCTGAAGGCGATCCTTCACGAAGCGGTCGGCGTAGTCGGTGATCTCCAGCGGATTGTGGCGATCGCTGGAGAAGGCGAGCCAGACCACCGCCTGGGCATCGGCCTCGATCTTCTGGACGATCGACTCCAGCGCCTCCTGCGGGATCGTCGCCCGTCCCCGGGCCACCCGGTCCCGGACGTCGTTCGCCGCCGCATCGGGATCGCGGTTGAGAACGAACTCGATCGTAATCTGGCTCACCTCTTCCCGGCTGATCGACTTCATCACCTTGATTCCCTCGATCCCGGAGAGGGCGCTCTCGATCGGCCGGGTGATCTGGCTCTCGATGATCTCCGCCGACGCGCCGGGATAAACGGTCCGGACCGAGACGACCGGCGGGTCGATCTTGGGATACTCCCGGACCGAGAGACGCGTGTAGGAAATGACGCCGAGCAGCGTGAGCACCAGGCTCATCACCGTCGCCAGGACGGGACGACGAATCGAAATCTCGGGTAAATACATCGTTTACTCCGTTTTGGCCGCCTTTTCAGGCC
>JAHFEM010000133.1:1477-6057 GCA_023248505.1 Nitrospirota bacterium | reverse complement strand
TCTTTGAAGGTTCCCGGCTCGCTCTCGTCGGCATTGCAGCAGAGATATTTCGGACCGGGGTGATCCTTCGGAATAAAGCTCCACTTCATCCCGGTGGGAAACCCGGCGCCCCCTCTTCCGCGCAGGCCCGACTTCTTGACGATCTCGATCACCTCTCCCGGCGCAATCCCCTTGAGAACCTTCTCGAAGGCGGCATAGCCGCCGGTCTTCCGGTAACCATCGAGCGTCCCGGTGTAGCCGGGCTGGAACATATTCTTTAACAAGACCGGTTCGTACTTCGGCATCAGGACCTTCCTCCCAGCACCGGCAATTGGAACGGCCCGGAGGCCAAGGAGCTTTTTCCCTCCCGCTTGAGATCGTCCAGAATCCGGTCGATCTTCTCCGGGGTCAACTGCTCATAATAACGGTTGTTGATCTGAACCATGGGACCGGTTCCGCATGAAGCAAGGCACTCCACCAGCTTGAGGCTGAAGAGACCGTCCGGGGTGGTCTCGCCGACCCGGATTCCGAGACGGCCCTGAAGATGTTCGATGATTCCCCCCGCGCCGACCAGCGCGCAGGAGAGGGTCTTGCAGACCTGGATGACATGCTTCCCGACCGGCTTGAGGTTGAAGAGGGTATAAAAAGATGCAACATCATAGACCTGAACCGGCGTCAAATCGAGGATCTCGGCGACGTCCACCATCGCCGCCTCGGAGAGATAGCCGACTTCGTCTTGGGCGGTCCGAAGCGCCGCCAGCAGGACCGATCGCTTATCGGGATACTTCGGAAACTCCGCTTCGATGGCGGCCTTCGCTTTATCGGATAGTATTTTGAGTCTCATGGATCCTTAAATTAGGTTTAGCTGTCAGCCGTCAGCTAAAGATTTAAAAACATCAAGCTGATTGCTGAGAGCTGACCGCTTGTTTACCTGTCGCATTCTCCCATCACGATGTCGTAGGTCCCGAAGATGGTGACAATGTCGGCAATCATGTAACCCCGGGCCATGAAATCAAAGGCCCCCATATGGATAAACGAGGGGGGACGGATGCGCAATCGATACGGCTTGTTCCCCCCCATGCTGCGGATATAAAACCCGAGCTCTCCCTTCGGAGCCTCCGTCCCACAGTAGACTTCCCCCTCCGGCACGTCGAATCCGCGCGTGGCGATCATAAAATGGTGGATGAGACTCTCCATATCGGTCATCACCTTGTCGCGAGGGGGGTAGGTGATCGTCGGGAGATTGGCCGTGATCGGTCCCTGAGGAAGCTGATCGAGGCATTGCTTGATAATTTTGGCGCTCTGCCGCATCTCTTCGACGCGGATCCAGTAACGGTCGTAGGTGTCGCCGTTCTTACCGAGCGGAACCTCCCATTCGACCTTGTCGTAGACCCCGTACGGCTCGGCCTTCCGAATATCGTAATTGACCCCCGAGCCCCGCAGGACCGGGCCGGTCAGGCCGAAGTTGATGGCGTCTTCCGCCGAAATGAGCGCAATCCCTTTGGTTCGAGCGACCCAGATCCGGTTCGTCTCAAGGAGGGTATTGTATTCAATGACCTTCTCCGGGAAGGTCTCCAGGAATTTATAAAGCCGATCGATGATCTCCGGAGTGAAATCGCGATCCACCCCGCCGATCCGGTAATAACTCATCGTCAATCGGGCGCCGCAGATCAACTCGAAGAGATCGAGCAGCACCTCCCGCTCCCGGAAGGTGTAGAAGAAGACGGTCATTGCGCCGATATCGAGCGCCTGGGTCCCCAGCCAGAAGAGATGGCCGGCCAGCCGCTGCATCTCGGCAACGATGGTTCGGATATACTCGCCCCGCTCCGGCACCTGAACTTGGAGAAGCTTCTCCACCGTCCGGACAAAGGCGTAGTTATTGTTCATCGCACAGACGTAGTCAAGCCGGTCGGTGAGGGGGATGACCTGAGAGTAAGTCGAATTCTCAGCAAGTTTTTCGACGCCGCGATGAAGATAGCCGAGATGAGGGGTCGCCTTGACGATGGTTTCCCCCTCCAGATCAAGGACAATCCGGAGCACCCCATGCGTCGAGGGATGCTGCGGGCCCATGTTCAAGAGCATATCTTCGATCCGCTTCGCCCCCTTCTCCGAAGTCGGATCTTGGTCGAAGTCGTCGTCATCATTATAGGGGGCCACGTCGGGCGGCGTGAACGCGATCTTTTTATCTTCCTGAATCTCTTCCATCAGTCGCCTGCTTTTTCATACAGGGGGAACACACCGGTTCGCCCTTATGAGGACAAAAACTCAAAAGTATCCCGCCATCCGCGCCCCTCCACCGGGAAATCTTTTCGGAGGGGAAAACCTTCATCATAATCTTCGGTCATCAGAATCCGACGCAGATCGGGGTGGTTGTTGAACACGATCCCCATCATGTCATAGACCTCTCGTTCCATAAAATTCGCCCCTTTCCAGATCCCGGTGATCGAGTCGATTGTGCAGTCCTCTTCGGGGACACGCGCCTTGATCCGGATGCGGCGATTCTTATGGATCGAATAAAACTGGTAGATCATCTCGAACCGGGGCTCTTCGTTCGGGAAATCGACCGAGCAGATATCGGTAATCATGTCAAACGCCAGCCCTGGATCGTCATGCAGAAATCGACAGACGTCCACGACTTTTTCCCGCTTGACCGAAACGGACAATTCGCCGAGGGCCTCGATCGACTCCACGAAGGCTTCGGGAAATCTCTCTTGAATCTGTTGTGAAATCGGATGCATGATTCTATCGATCCTGACGGGGCGGAACGACCTGTCCGTCCTCATCCAAAACGGGCGCACACACTGATGCGCGACCCACCGTTATTCGCTATTTTGTAAAAACCTTTTGTTCCATGATTTTTTCCTGAAGCCGCAAAATTCCTGCGAAGAGGGCCTCAGGACGCGGCGGGCACCCTGGGACGTAGATATCGACCGGCACGAAGCGATCGACCCCTTGCACCACGCTGTAGCTGTTGTAGATATTCCCCGACGTGGCGCAGGAGCCCATCGAAATCACATACCGCGGCTCCGGCATCTGATCGTAAATTCTTCGAATCACCGGGGCCATCTTACGGCAGACCGTTCCTGCGACGATCATCAGATCCGACTGTCGCGGAGAAGCCCGAAAAACGCCGGCCCCAAACCGATCGATATCATACCGGGAGGAAACGGAGGCGATCATTTCAATCGCACAACACGCAAGCCCGAACGTCATCGGCCATAAAGCCGATTTGCGAGCCCAGTTCACCAACGAATCGAGCGAGGCGGTCACGATATTGGACTCGAACTGCCGATCCATCAATCCCATTCCAGGGCTCCTTTTTTCCAAGCGTAGAAATAACCGACAAACAAAATTGCAAGAAAAACAATCATCTCGACGAGCGCAAAGAGACCGAGTTGTTGGAAAGCCACCGCCCACGGATAGAGAAAGACGACCTCGATATCGAAGATTACGAAGAGCATTGCGATCATGTAATAGCGGAGGGGAAACATCTGGCGCGCATCGGTGAGGGGATGGATGCCGCTTTCATAGGCGTAGAGCTTTTCGCGGTAAGGCCGACTGGGACGAACGAGATATCCGATTAAAATAGTGACCGCGCCAAAACCAAAGGCAATGGCGATGAAGACAACAATCGGAAGGTAATTGACAGGTAAAAGATCGCCCGACACTTTCGTCTGTAAACCTCCACAAAGACAGCAGGTTTCACATCATAAAGAAGAAAAAAATTAATGTCAAGAGCTTAAAAAAAGGTTTAAATTGTAGCCCGTCCAACCGACGATCGGGAGGGATATTTTTTCCCTGAATCAGAATTTTGAAAACACGCCCCATCCGCTCGGGGGACATTAACTGCTTCATTGCGAGGAATTGCTCCTTTGCTTCCTCCGATCGATCCATCTCCATGGCATACGGTTCCATTCGCTGCGCAATCCCAAGTCCCATGAGAAAATGGGTCTGATCGGTAAATCCGATCATCGAGAGACCGACCTCTTCTCCCGCTTTGGCCAACGACGTAAAATCAATGTGCGCGGTCATATCTTGCTCTCCCACATGGTCATAGGGATTCTCGTTGGTCGTATGCCGATAGTAACAGAGGAAGGTCCCCTTCGGACGCCGGGAAGTATAGAGCATCTGCGCCGGGTAGCCGTAATCGATCGTGAGGACATACCCTCGCGCAAGCGACCGGCCGACGCGATGCATCCAATCAACGGCCTGGAGATTGATTTCAATATCGGTCGGCCGATCGAAATGGACTTCGATTTTTTTAAGGTAATCGAGAAGCCTCGGTGTGGAAGGGGGGCCGAGCGTTTCGACAAACCGGTCCTCCTTCCAGTCGACATAAATTTCCTGAACGGCTTGCGGGCCGATGCGAAGCCGATGGACCGGCATGGCATCGAGCAACTCATTCGAGAAGAGCACCCCAACGAGTCCCTCGGGAACCGATTCTTCCCATCGGATCTGCTCCGGGAAGAGCGGCTTCAAGCGCTCCTTCTGTCGCTCTTTAAGAGCGGGGCTTTTTTCGATAATGACATAACGAAGTCGGCTGAAGAGATCCGGCGATTCCTTCTGAAGATAGCTGAGAATATCGAAGCAGAGGGTTCCCT
>JAHFEM010000133.1:0-1467 GCA_023248505.1 Nitrospirota bacterium | reverse complement strand
GCCGGCCCCCATCTCGACCAGCGTAAAGCCCGCTTCATCCTCGCCGAGCCCCAGAGACATCTGGAGCAATTGCTTTGCAAGGAGTTCTCCGAAGATGGGATGGACCGAACTGCTCGTATAGTAATCCCCCTGGGAACCGATCTGCTCACCGTGGGAGGAGTAATAGCCGAGGGTGGGATGATAGAGCGCCCATTCCATGAAGCGGGCAAACGGAATCGGCCCGTTCTTTAGAATTTCATTGCGAATGAACGCCATCAACTCGGTCTTTGACATGGCCCCACTCTACCGGAAGGATCCGGAAGAATCAATAAGGTTGGGCTCCTTCCTCGTCTGACAATCGGCTCATAACCGCCGATCCTTCAAGAGTTTAAATTTATCGTCCCACAGAAAAATGTTATAATGGCTTAAATGATCATTTTACTCCTTCCCCTCCTTTTGCTCGTGACCGATGTTCTTCCCGCCGCGGCATCGATACCCCAATATGATATTGTCGCCGCCTACTCCGAGGAGGAACACCGAATCTACGGCTCCGAGAAGATCTCATTCACCAACGACGGAGATGAGCCGCTTTCAGAGCTGTATATCTTTCTCTATCCGAATCTCTACCTCGAAAGAGATCCAGATATCGATCAAAACCTTTACAAACAGGCCTACCCGATCGATTTTAATCCGGGGGAGCAGGTCATCACCTCGATCCAGGACACAAAAGGCCAAAACCTTCCCTATTTTCCGGAGCTTTTCAAAAAACGAATCCTGATGAAAATTCGCCTCCCCACCCCGATCCCTCCGAATCGGACGTTTGAGTTTTTAGTCCACTTCATTACAGTCATTCCGGAAAAGTATGGGATCTTTGGTCATCATCGAAATCTGGTCACCCTTCAAGGGGGATGGCATCCTTATTTACCGCAGTTCTCCGAAGGGAAATGGAACTTTCTGCTTCCCCCGCCGATCAGCCGCTTTCGCATTCATTTCACCTTAAACGAGCATCTCGACCTTCTCGCCTCCGCTCCGCGCGAACTCGAGAGTCAGGAAGGGACGGATGTGACTTATTTGCTAAGAGCGGACGCCATCCCCTACTTTTCGCTTTCGATCGGGAAAGCGCTCTCCAAGAAGGAGCGGCAGATCGGGGGGATTGATCTTGTCTACCAGTTCCTTCCACGAGACCGCGCTTATGCGAATCAAGCCATGAAAACGGCGCGGGAAGCGATCTCCTATTTTTTAGCGCATTCAGGCCCGCTTCCCCCGACCCAACTTCAGCTGGCCGAATCTTACCTCTACCATGATCTGGTCACCGCCGGATCCAAGCTCCTCTATATAAACAGCCGACTCTTTAAAGTCTTTCCGCTGCTGAAACGATTCCACGAAGTAAGCATTGCCAGAGGCGTTTTCCTCCTTCTTTGGCGAGAGAGGCTTCCCTGGGAGGAGTCTTGGTTAATCGAGGGGATCGCCGATCTGGAAGCGGAACAA
>JAHFEM010000132.1 GCA_023248505.1 Nitrospirota bacterium | reverse complement strand
TCACTTCTACCATTTGTTCTCCTCCAAATTGGTTGCGGTTATTCGAACAAACTAAATCCTTGTTTCTTGCCCCCTTCGGTTTCGCCCTTTTCAACCTCTGAAACGGTGACGGACGCGGTTGGATCGGATTCACTTTCGTTGCTCTCATCGAGCTCGTCTGCGCCATCGCCTGAGGTGTCGGTCTCCTCTTTTTCCTGCGGGGCGCTGACGGCCGTTGGATTGTTGCTCTGTTCTTTCTTTGGTGAGGCTTTACCGGATGCCGAAATTGCTTTGTCCACCGCTTTTCGCTTTTCAGACATCGCCCTGTAGAGCCGTCCATCCTCTTCGAAATTTTGCATCAGAATCCCCAGGAACTTTTCATTGAGTTCATCCGCGGTCGCCTTGATGGCGATCGGTACCCGGGCCTGGTCATAGCGGACCTTTTCGGCGCCCGACAATCCATCCACCGAAGGAAAGACCGGGTGGACGAGGACCATGAGATGATCCAATTGAATCTTCGAAATGGTGAAGGTTATTTTCCCCTGAAGCGGAATCAGCTCCGCCAACTTGTTAAAATCGATCATGGACTTCTCCTTGATTGAGGGTCAATTCTGCTATTGAGGATCTAGGACACTTCCAGCGTAGTCTCGCGCTGGAGCCAGGCCGGCATCCGGTCCGCCTTAAAACCGGAAGAGAGAAGGCCTTTGATGAACTCCTTTTTCGTCGATGCGGCCAGCTTCGCAAGGGACTTTCCTTTTGCCTGAAGAAATCGATCGAGACCGATCTCTTTCGCCGTATCTTCGATCTCCCCTTTGGTCAGCAATTCCAGATACTCTTTATCGACCGAGAACAGCGCTTCGGCCGAGAGATGAAGGTTGCCGTAGAGTAATTCTTCCTCCAGATGGAGGGTAAGGTGGCTGCAGACCGGCCGCGCGATCTCCCCTGCGATGGAGATCAGCTCTTCCCGACCGGCTTTATGAATCAGCGGGTAGGCTTTATCGGTGGAATGATTGCTCCACTTCACCGCGTCACTGAACGCTTTTAACTTCGGATTCTCCGACCAGGAGCGGCTCCACCTCGTATCGATCAACCCGAGAATCACAACGCGGACCAGATTTTCCGGAGTTTCCACGAGGTGTTGGGTCAGGTACTCGCGATATCGCCGCCGCTTCATGTCTTTGACCCGTTGCGGAGCGTTCTGCGGAATCATCTTTTTCGGCCGAGACGGCGCCCCTCCGGTTGATTTTGATTTGCCGGCGCTTCCTTTTGCCCGGCCGGTCTTTTTCGCATTCTTCGATTTTACGTCCGGTTTTTCTTCTTTTTTATTGGCCTCCCGGAACCGGTTTGCGCAATCGTCGTAGCATCCTTTATTCGCGCAAATTTTCTGCTGAAGGAGCCGTCCATTCTTCGACACGAAAACGACCAAGAACTTGCAAGACGCGCACTCCTTGATCTGCTCTTCTCCGATTTCGGCCCGGTTGTGAAGGACCGCCGCCGACCGATCGACGTCGCTTGGAAGGTCGCCCAAACCGATCTGGACCTTTTCGGTAATGATCGCTCTCGGACCGCTTTCTTCGATGAGCCGGACGAGGTCGTTGGCTTTTTCCTCCTCCTTCTTTCGCCAGCATGGGGACTGAAGGCATTTTCCAAGCCCCGACGCCACCCGCTCAAACAGATCAGGCTGGCCGGCGCTGTTATGAGGACACTGGCGGCATTCGTGTGTATCGAATGGCGCCCGGGTGAGATCGAGATCGTTGTTCTCGCTCAAATAGTTTGAAAGTTGCCTTGCGTTAAGCTGCTCGGTTTCGACCTTCTCCAGAAGGAGCAGCTGCCGCTCCTGAGGAAGACAGGCCAGGATTTTTGCGATCCCCACGTTCAGTTTTCCGGATCGGAGCTTTCCACGCACCTGGTCATGGAGTGACAAAAGCGAGAGGCGGTCCCGGATGTAGCTTTCGTCGTGAAACACCCTTTCCGCGATCTCTTTAATCGACCGGCTTTTCAGATCTTGCTCGAAATCCTCCGCCTCATCGATCGGGGAGAGGTTCTCTCTCTGTAGGTTCTCGGAGCGGCGGATATCGCGAATCTGTTCAGGACTGAGATCTTCCCTAAGGAAGGCGGCGATCGTATCGATTTTCAGGAGTTGATGGGCTCGAAACCGGCGCTCGCCGTAAACCAGGTGGTAGGTTCCGTCGCCGATCGGGGCGACGGTGATCGGTCCCTGAAGCCCTCTCGTTTTAATATCGGCCGCCAACCCCGCCAGCCGCTCCGGATCAATGTATTGCCGGGTATTTTCGACCACCCGAATCGCATCCACTGGAACCAAGACGGCTTGATGAGCGGGACTTAGGGCGAGCGCTGCGCTCACACTTAAATCGGCCTTCGGGGAGATCTCCAAGGCGCTGAGGACCTCCGCAGGATCCGGCAGGGGTTCCCAGTCCCGGACCCGGACTCCCAGAATGAACTTCGGACCGATTAACTCTTTTCCGGTTTCTTTAGAATATCGCTGCCACACCGTTCCCGTCGGGGTATCCACCCCGGCCAGTCGATCCCACCCCTCCTGGGTCGGCTCCTTCCAATATGCGATCGCCAGCTCTTCAAGTGTGGATACCGGCGTCTCTTCCGGTTCAAGACCGGCCCGTTCCCTCACGCGATTCCAGGAATTCGACGAAAGATCCTCCTCCTTTGAAAGCAAACCCTTTTGGATCCAATGCTCGGCAAGGAGATCGGCGAGAGAGTTTTTGTTGATCGATCGGAGGTCTTGAATGGCCAGGACCGGATCGAAAACCTCTTCCCGCCCGATGTCCCCGTCGTAGACCTCGAGCGTATCGATCCATTTATAGTCATCCCCCTCCGGATAAGCGTCCCGATAGAGGGCCTTGAATTCGATTCCGACCTCCTCGCAAAGCCTCTTCGCGATCAGATGAACCGGTCCGGTCGAATCGTAATCCCATCCCATTCCTTGCAAATAGGGACGAAGGGCCCATGAAAACGCGGGCGACTCCTGATCTTCAGGGACTCGAAACAGAACATAGAAAGAGGTGTCTTCTGAGACCTCATTCCATTTCGCGACGAGTGCGCCGATCTGAGCCCGAAGTCCCACTTCGATAATCGATCCTTCCTCGATCTGATGGATGAATGGGAGGACCTTTTCCCATCTGCCATCGATCGGCTCCCGGTAAACCGTTATATTTTTGGAAATGTCTGGTTTCATTTTATGTCCTCTGTGATTGATGTCTGCATATCGGTCGCTCCAATTCCATTCTTATTCAGCAGGGTGATCGAAGGCTTTTCCAACGGCCTGTAGCTCGCCCGCGCTTCCTACCCGCGAGGGTTTATGGAAGCGGCTTCCGGATACCCAAGCCTCTGCCCGTTGAACCGCAAACGCGGGGGCCGGATTCATTTGGACGGCCGTTCTGATGACCCTGCTCCTGACCTCCGTCGCCGTGAAACTTCCATTTCGAAGTGCGAAATAAGATAGTATCGTCCTTCCCTTTTTCTGGACCGGCTCTCCCCGGGCTTCCGTACCTTGATCACCGATTGCGCTCCGCCCCATCCATAGAAATGGAAGCGCTCAGAGTCCTCATTGCCGTTCCCTTCGATCCAGGCGCCGGCGCCCGTGATGGAGTCGATGAAACGAATGAGTCGAAAAAGAGGATGTTTTGTAATTTGAAACGCCGGCATGTACAACACGTTGGTAAAAAACCTTCTGATGGGGATCGGACGCGGAAAATCAACCGTCTTCACCGTGATGATCAACTCTCCCAGAGCTCCCCTGACGGGGCTTATCTCAACGGTTAACGTCTGGAGGTCCAGAATCCGCTTTTCGATCTTTTTTCTGTGAGAGGCCGCAGTCTTAGACGTCCGGAGTCGATGGTGATTTTGAGCGAGTAACTTCTCGCGCTTTTCATGCAACGACAACAGGTTCATCGCTTTGATCCACCCCGGTTGACGGGCTTTCACGATGGCGCGCTTTGCCACAAGGAATTCCTCAAGAGAATTCATTTGTTCTCCTACTTCTCTTCTTTGAACGCGGTTTATCTTTCTTCCGGATAACAAATGGTGACGATCCACCCTTCGGGGTGTCGCTCCGGGATTCCCCAGATTTCGCCCGTTTGATCTTCGTACTTTATGATTCCGGAGATCCCCGCGCGAAAGCTCTTCGCGACCCGATGCACGATTCCAAGGAAGTTCGGGAGTTGTGAAACGCGGTTCGTAGCGACATACCGGGCTTCTCGGGGGGGAAGGGGATCGATGATATACTTTCCGGGGATCGGGCACCGTTTCAAGCGAAGGAACCTCAACATGAACTCGACGCCCCAGTCCCCGCACTGGCCGCACCAAGCCATCCCCGATGCTTCATCACAGGAATCCATGTACGCTTTCGCCTCTTCGATCGTACTCGGATCTTTTTCATAGGCGTTGGCGCATTCCGGGCAGATCGGGTGGTCGCAGCTTGGGCAGGTTATGACGTCCACTCGCGGCATCGCGCGTTCGAATTGAACTGGTTCCCCATGAATGCCGCAGTAAAAACCTTTTACCGCGATAAGCGCCGACACCGCCTGGAATTCCAATTCTGTCGACTTCTCGTAGAGCTTTCGCATCCGCTCATCCACTGTTCCTTCCCGCTGATCCTTCGGCGGGGGGGATCCGGCGCCGCGCCCGCTCTCTCTCGAGAGAATATTCGCCCGTTCGGAGAGTTTTTTGATCTTCCGGGCCACGGCCGCGGGGATTTCGAGCGGATCCTTTGAGTTGACAAACCTTCCATTCTTATTGACGGGCGGATAATGAATGAGATTGAAGAAAAGGGCGACCTGGGCGTCATTCTCCGTATCGAGATGTTCCCAGAGCAAGGGAAGACAGACTCCCTTGGCGTTTTTTGTTTGAGTGGAGGTCAGCCAACCGATCTGTTCATCCGTGTAGGCCTGTCTGAGATTGTCGTCCTCTTCCCCGGCGGAGTGTTCTTTTAACCAACCGCTGAGATCCTGAACCCCCGCCATCTTCTTCATCTCTTCCCAGGCGCTGGCCGATAGGTGGTCCGGGAGCCACTCAATGAGCGCATTCCGTATCTCTCCTCCCACCTCGGTTTCCTTCAGGTAGTACTCGCGCTCTCGTTCGATCAGAGCTTCGAAGTCTTTTTCTCGAAACGCCTCATAGAGCGTCGCGCCCGTCTGGCCAGTCAATTCGTAAATAAACTTTACTTTCTCGCTCATAGAATCGATCTCCATAAAAAAGAGGCCCTTTCCGGGGTTCAACGGAAAGGGCCTCTTCGGTTGCCCAATTCGGTCAGCGCCTCGTTCTAACCCTGCTTACGCCGCGTGGCTCTCTTTTCTTTTTTGTTTTCGATTTTTCGGGGTCTGTCGGCCGAAGCGCTAGGAAGATCTCCACCGATCGAACCGTTTTATACGGCTTCGAATAGCTCATCGCTTTCCGAAGAATCATCCGCGTCGCTTCCTCCAGGGCGGGAAGGGCCTCCTTCGAAATGCGGAATTTTGAGGCATGGACGAACTCACGAACCTTCTTTTTTATCACCATTTCCGACCGTCCCTCATGCCGCTGGAAACGTGATCTTCTTCTTTGGAGCTTCATGAGAATCGACGGCGATCTCCAGCGCAGGATCTGCCCCTCGATCCTCTCCCTGTCCGCAGAATGCGCAGAAAAAGTGGTTAACGGACTGCGCCTCGTGGATCTCCGCGCTCTGGAGATTTAACCTCGTTCCAACGTAGTTCTCTTTGCAGACCGGATCGCAGGCCCGAAATACGATGACCTCCGAACCGATTACCGGAATAACGATTTCGTGTGTGAAAATCTTTAACATCGGTTTTATCTTTTCCAACAAAAGCTCCTCTCTTTATGATGGCCGAACTTCTCTTTCCAATAAGCAAAGGAGGCCCGCCACGTACAATCGGCTGGGCCTCCTCTCCGTGCGACTCACTCTGATTCTTACCCTTTCAATTCCTCAACGATGATGTTGTCCTCTCCGGCTTTCACCATGAATGTCAATCCTTGAAGCGGTTCCCGGTAACGCTCCAGCGCCCACGAAACTAATTTCGAGTGGTCATTCTTGAGGACCGCCAATAGGGACCGAAATTCCATAT
>JAHFEM010000131.1 GCA_023248505.1 Nitrospirota bacterium | reverse complement strand
AAGATCTTCGTCACCGGAGGCGAAGCGGAGCGACTCGATCGCTTTGATCGTGAATTGGCTGTGCAGGCGGAGTGGGCGCTCGACGGTGACCTTCCAATAACCGAAAGCTTCGTTGGGGAAGATCTTCGACTGCTCCGTCTCTTTGAATGCAAGATAGGTGTCGCAGATCTGGCGGAGGTCGTTCTCGGAGAGTTCGCAGTTCTTCTTGCCGAGATTTTTGCGCAGCGGCTTGAACCACTGGGTTGCATCAATCAGCTGCACTTTGCCCCGGCGATGCTCCGGCTTGCGGTTAGACAGGACCCAGATGTAGGTGGCGATGCCGGTATTGTAGAAGAGGTTCAGCGGCAGGGCGACGATCGCTTCGAGCCAATCGTTTTCGATGATCCACCGGCGGATGTTGCTCTCACCTTGTCCGGCGTCGCCGGTAAAGAGCGAGGAGCCGTTGTGGACCTCGGCGATGCGGCTGCCGAGCGGCGTTTTGTGGTTCATCTTCGACGCCATATTGGCCAGGAAGAGCATCTGTCCATCGCTGGAGCGGGTGACAAGAGAATAGTCGGGGTCGCCGGCGTGGGTGATCTTGAATCGAGGGTCGCGCATGCCGTCTTTGCCCCCCATCGCTTCGAGGTCTTTCTTCCAGCTTTTGCCGTAAGGAGGATTGGAGAGCATAAAGTCAAATTCTTGCGCAGGGAAAGCATCGTGCGAGAGGGTGGACCATTCCGCGCCGCCGACGATGTGGTCGGCGCTTTCACCCTCCCCCTTCAGGAGCATGTCGGCTTTGCAGATGGCATAGGTCTCTGGATTGATCTCCTGCCCGTAGAGATGGGCGATGACCTGCTTGCCGCCTTTTGAGGCGAGGGTCTTTAGCGTTTCCTCCGCCACGGTCAGCATGCCGCCGGTCCCCGCCGCGCCGTCATACATTAGATAAGAGCCCGATTCGATTTTATCGGCGATGGGGAGAAAGATGAGGTTCGCCATCAGCTTGACCGCATCGCGCGGTGTCCAGTGTTCGCCCGCCTCTTCGTTGTTCTCCTCGTTGAAGCGGCGGACCAGCTCCTCGAAGACAGTCCCCATCGAGTGGTTGTCCATCTCCGGCTGCTTCACTGAGCCGTCGTAATTGAGAACGGGGTGGGGACTCAGGTTGATGTCGGGATCGAGGAACTTCTCGATCAACGTGCCGAGAGAATCGGACTTCGAGAGTGTGGAGATCTGGTTGCGAAATTTGAAGTTCTCCAGGATATCCTGAACGTTCGGCGAGAAACCATCGAGATAGGCCTCAAAATCCAGGCAGAGCTGCTGCTGGCTGCCGCGGGATTTCAGGTCTCGGAGCGTGAACTTGGACGTATTGTAGAATGCTTGATTGGCCGCCTGGCAGAGCGCCGCGTGCTGCTCGGTGATGCCCACCTTATCAAGCAACTCCTTTCTTTCGAGCACCGCCTTCTTGGTCGGCTCCAGAACGGCGTCGAGTCGACGCAGGACACACATCGGCAGGATCACATCGGGGTATTTGCCCCGCTTGAAGAGGTCGCGCAAGACATCGTCGGCGATGCCCCATATGAAGGAAACGATTTTGTTGTGGATGGCTTGATCCAAGGCGGCTCCTGGCTGGAGGGGAATTATCCCGGAGTATACTTTTTTCCGGCTAAGGAATCAACACCGGAAGGGTTTGTAACGCGCGCTCCGCTAATAATGGAATTCCTGGTTGATGTTTATAGGGGCGCACCGGCGTCTGCGCCGCCTCGACGATCGATTCTTTTGATTTGAAAAGTCAGGGCGGACACACCGGTCCGCCCCTACGCATTTAAAAATGACTTGACTCCGTTTTTCAAATCCATATGATGGGGGGATCAACGTACGGTGAACTCATAAGGAGTGCTGAGGAAAGATGCCGCAGCCGATCTTGATTGCCAAGGGGGAACACGATCTCTATTTGCTTCCAAAGTTGGCCAACCGCCACGGCCTGATCGCCGGGGCGACCGGGACCGGGAAGACGGTCACGCTGCAAACGCTGGCGGAGCGGTTCAGCCGGATCGGCGTCCCGGTCTTCATGGCCGATGTGAAGGGGGACCTCTCCGGGATCAGCCGGCCGGGGGAGGATCATCCGAGGATCTCGGAGCGGGTCGAACAATTGAAACTGACCGACTTTAAGTTCGCCGCTTGCCCGGTGGCCTTCTGGGATGTATTCGGCCGGATGGGCCATCCGCTTCGGACCACGATTTCGGAGATGGGGCCGCTCCTGCTGAGCCGGCTGCTCAATCTGAACGAGACGCAGGGCGGCGTTTTGTCGCTGGTCTTCAAAATTGCCGACGAGAACGGCCTTCTTCTCTTCGATCTGAAGGACCTTCGCGCCATGCTCCAGCATGTCGGCGACAACGCCAAGAGCTTCACCACGCAGTACGGCAATATCTCCGCCGCCAGCATCGGCGCGATTCAGCGCGGACTGCTTCAGCTTTCGGAGCAGGGGGGAGATCAATTCTTCGGCGAGCCGGCGCTCAACCTCGACGACCTGATGCAGACCGACGAGAAGGGGTGGGGGGTCGTCAATATCCTCGTCGCCGACAAGCTGATTCAGACGACCAAGCTCTACGCGATCTTCCTTCTCTGGCTCCTGGCGGAGCTCTTCGAGCGCTTGCCGGAGGTCGGCGATTTGGAGAAACCGAAGCTGGTCTTCTTCTTCGATGAGGCGCATCTTCTCTTCGGCGATACCCCGAAGGCCCTGCAGGAGAAAATCGAGCAGGTGGTCCGCCTGATCCGGTCGAAGGGGGTGGGGGTCTACTTCGTCAGCCAGAATCCGCTCGATATTCCCGATGCGGTCTTAGGCCAGTTGGGGAACCGCATTCAGCATGCCTTGCGCGCCTTTACCCCGCGCGATCAGAAGGCGGTCAAAGCGGCGGCGCAGACCTTCCGAAGCAACCCGAAGCTCGATGTCGAGGCGGCGATCACCGAATTGGGGGTGGGGGAGGCGCTCGTCTCCCTTCTGAACGAAAAAGGCCAGCCCGGCATCGTCGAGCGGGCGCTGATCGTCCCGCCGCAGAGCCGGATCGGCCCCATCTCTCCCGAGGCGTACCGCGAGATCGTTCAGCGCTCGGTCCTCTACGGCCATTACGAGAAGACGGTCGATCGGGAGTCGGCCTACGAAAAGTTGAAATCGCGCGCCGAGCAGACGGCCCCGCCGGCGCCGGAGGAAAGCGGTCAGGGAGGGTCGTGGACCGATCTGCTCACCGCTTCGGCCGGGAAGGGGGGGCGGTCGCGTGAGGGAATTGTCGAGTCGATGGCGAAGAGCGCCGCCCGCGCCATCGGAAGCCAGCTCGGCCGCCAAATCATGCGAGGACTCTTCGGATCGATGACGGGGGGAGAGACCCGGCGACCGCGGCGAAGGTGATCTGAGGCTGCGGGGAGGAGCGGGGCGATGGCGGGACGAAGATTGATACCGGCTCCCATTGGAATGGGGCTTGGGGCAACGCCCCATTCCATAGAATCAGCTTGATTTAATTTTTTGATTTTATAAAGAGCTGGGTTTCTGATTAAACATTCGGGAATGACAGCAGCGGGGTTTTCCAGCAGCCTGTTCGTACGGGAGCGATGAGCGCGGGACTTACTTATACTGCTGGACCGTTTCGAGGACGATCTCGGCGGCTTGGTTCATCTCGTCGATGGCAAGCCACTCCTTGACCGTGTGGATGTCGTGCATCCCGGTGCCGAGGTTGGCGACGGTGATTCCTTTTTTATTGAAGACGTTCGCATCGCATCCGCCGCCGGTCGCCTTCGTTTGGACCTGATAGGAGAGGGCTTGCGCGGCGCGTTTCACCGCCAGGACGATCGGAGCGTCTTCCGGGACGTTCATCCGGTCGTAATCGCGCCAGACGTTTTCCTCCACGCGGCCGGTGATTCGTTTTCCCTCCAACTCGACCGAAAACTTTTCGGCGGCCTCCCGGAAGCACTCCCGCATGTGGCCGGTCTGCGCCGTGAGCTGCTCTTCGCTGTGGCTCCGCGATTCCGCTTTGATGTAGACGCAGTTCGGGACGATGTTGGTCGCCGATCCCCCCTGAATGACGCCGATGTTCGCCGTCGTCTCCGAGTCGATCCGGCCGAGCTTCATTCGGCCGATCGCCTCGGCCGCGATCTGAACGGCGGAGATCCCGCGCTCCGGACAGACGCCGGCATGGGCTTCGAGCCCGTGCACCTTGAACTCCAATCGGTCGGACGAGGGGGATTTCGTGAAGAGGATGCCGACGTTGTCGCAATCGAGCACCAGCCCGTCCCGGGCTTTCAAGCGGCTCATGTCGAGATGCTTTGCGCCGAGAAGACCGAACTCCTCGCAAATCGTAAAGACCACTTCGATCTCGCCATGGGGGCGTTTCTTTTCTTGAAGGGCGCGGAGGACCTCGACGATGATGGAGATTCCCGATTTATCATCCCCGCCGAGGATGGTTCTGCCGTCGCTTCGGATCTTTCTCCCCTCGACGATCGGTTTGATCCCCTCGCCGGGGACGACGGTGTCCATGTGGGCGGAGAGGAGCAGCGGCCGCCGCGACGGATCGTTGCCGGGGAAGCGGGCGATCAAGTTGCCGATCTCGCCGCCGATCGCTTTGCCTGCTTCATCGAATTCCACTTTCGCCCCCAGCGCCTCCAGCTCCTTTTGAAGGACGAGCGCGACCGCCTTCTCTTTTTTGGAAAGGCTGTCGATCTGAACGAGGTTGAGGAAGTGATCGGTCATCCGCTCGAGATTGATCATGACGGCTCCTTTAATATTACAGAAAACTATCGCAGGTATTTTTCGAAAAAGGCAAGGGTTCGCTTCCAGGCGTCTTTGGCCGCTTTGGGGTTGTAGACCTCGCGCCGGCTGTCGTTGAAAAAGGCATGCGGGGAGCCGGCATAGGTCTTTACCTCACCGGGTTTCTTGAATTTTTTGAGGGTTTCTTTCAGACGCTGGACCTCTTCTTTCCGAATCCAGCCGTCTTCCTCCCCGTAAATATAGAGGATCGGCGCGGCGAGTTTTTCGATCGCTTCGTCTGGCGGGATCTCGCCGTAGAAGGGGACGGCGCAGCGGATCTCTACCGTCCGACAGGCGAGCTGGAGCGCGTAGGAGCCCCCGATGCAGAAGCCGATCGCGCCGATCCTCGCCGGATCGGCTTCCGGCAGCCCCTGCAGATATCGGACCCCCCCCAGGAGGTCGGCGACGGTTTTGCCCGGATCGAGGGCTCCCGCCAGCTTTGCCGCCTCCGCCCCATTCTTCGTGACGACGCGACCCAGCCGGGAATAGAGATCGGGCGCCAGAACGACGAAATGTTCCTTGGCCAGCCGCTGCGCGATTTCCTTGATGTGGTCGTTGAGGCCCCACCACTCTTGAACCAAGATCAAAGCCGGATATCGATCGGCCTGCTTGGGGCGGCAGAGAAAGGCGGAGAGGAGGGTCCCCTCCACCGGGTATTCCACCATGGAGGCGTTGAGGTCGTCGTCGGTCAGAATTTGCGCGGCCATGATCCTTTCCTGATGATCGCGAGGAAGCCTGTCCGGGTCGTAGCGCGAGATCACGGTGTTCTTGAGTCCTCTTCGTATGGAGCGTCCATCCGTGTGTGATATTTCTTAATTCGGATCGGTCTCCCTCGATTGAAGGTAGGTCAAAACCATCTGGATCACCTGATCGGGATGAAGCCGGCTGAGCAATCGCCGTCCCGTTTCGTCGGTATATTTCAGGGCGGAGGTCATCGACGGGCCGGCGTAGCCGCCGGTCATCCATTTTCCCTCCCGAACGCCTTCATGACGGTTGAGATGTTCGGCCAGCGGCTCCATCGGGATCGGCTGAATCGGCGGACGGGTGACCGTGTCGGCCCAGGCGTAGTAGCGATATTCAAATTCATACCCGAACCCTCCCTCGCCCCGCTCCCGGTCTTCAATCACGAGGAGGAGATTCCCCTGGCAATGGTGGTCGATCGCTTGCCAGGCCGGCCGCTGCTCGTCGATGATGACGGAGAGAGCCTCCTGTTCATGCTCCTCGACGCCGTTGATCCCCTTTTCAAAGAGCTCCATCGATTGAATGATGCGGTCGTACGATTCCCGCCAAAGAGGACGATATTCGTCTTTG
>JAHFEM010000130.1 GCA_023248505.1 Nitrospirota bacterium | reverse complement strand
CGACGATTAGAATCATCGCCGAGAACATAAGTTCAACCAGGGTCGCCCCCTTGTCGTTCAGCAGAATCCGATGCATTGCAACCCCCGTCAATGGAAAACGAAGCTCTTGAGCAAGACGGACCGGTTCGGCGACAGACCGTTTTTCCAGGCGACCTGAACCTGGACGATCCAGATCCTTGGATCCCTCGCGCTCCGCTCAATCGTCCAGCGCCTCACCATTCCGTCGGACGCGTCTTGGCCTTCGGAGAGAAGGGTCGGATCGGCGGAGCGGAGTTCCTCCATCTTGCCTTGCGCCAACTGCACCGCAAGACCTTGTCTGCTTCCGGCTCGAAGCGCTTTGAAGCCGGTTTCAAAAAAACCGACCACGCCAAGCAGACCGACCGACAGGATCGACATTGCAATAACCACCTCCAGGAGCGAGAATCCCTTTTGGCCTTTTTTATCGCCACTCATTTCCATTCCACCTTCGCATCTTGACCCGCCCGGTTGTGACGACGGAGATTGCAACCGTTTCGTTGTGGACCGAATCGTTGGTCAGGTAGACCGCCCCGCCCAGCCCCATCATTGTTCCGTTCGGCTGAAAAGTAAGGGTATTCTCTCGAAAGCTGACCCCGTCGTCGGGCAAGACGGCATCCGACAAAGGAGGAACCCCCTGTTTGAGACCGAAACGGATCTGCGGCGGAAGCGCGCGCTCCCCCAGACCGGGGAGGCTATATTTACGGCCGTCGGGATCAAAGCGAATCGGCCCGGCGACCCCTTCTGCAATCGCCTTCTGACGGATCAGTCTTAAATCCGAGATGATCTGTCGGCCGGCATCGGTCAGATGGTTATGCGCGATCTGCGTGGAAAATGTGGCAACCCCTAACACCGACAAAGAGGCAGTGATCGCCAACACGACCATCGTTTCTATCAGGGTGTAGCCTTTCTGGGATAAAGGGACCATGTCGCTCCTCCGTTGTCCGTTCACCGGCTGTAAGACCCTGTAAGGTGGACAGCGCCGGTTTTTATACTCAAGGAGAACTAGCAACAAGGGTGCCAATTTTATTTGTGTCTTTATACGGAGGGGAATTGAAGAAAAATATAGACTTTAAAGGAATGTGGGGGAAGGAGTTCCTAAAAAAAGAGGCGTTCTAGATACCGAAGAGATACATCCGCCCGGTTCACTGTATTCAAAAAGATTCAGCCATTACATCATGCGTCTCCTTTCTCCAATCCATAATCTTTAATCTTCGTTAACAGCGTCTTATAGCTGACCTGCAGAACCTCCGCCGCGCGCGTTTTATTCCCGCCGGTCTCATTCAAAACTTTTCGAATCAATTTCGATTCAACCAAACGCGTTGCACTCTCGCTGACTTCTTGTAGCGTCCCTTCGATTGAGATATCTCGCAGAGAAAGATCTCCCTGAGCCCTCGGCTTCAAGCCGAAATGTTCCGGAAGGAGTTCATTCCCATCGCTGAGAATAATCGCTCGCTCGATCGCATTCTGTAACTCTCGGACATTTCCGGTCCAGGGATGGGACATCAGCAGGTCCATCGCCTCGGTGGAGATCTTTTTAACCTCCTTCTTCATCTCTTTGGAATAGTAAGAAATGAAATGATCCACCAGGGCCGGAATATCCTCCCGGCGGTCCCGAAGGGGGGGAATCAAAATGGGAAAGACATTGAGCCGGTAGTAGAGATCTTCTCTAAATGCCTTCTGCTGAATCAGCTGTATTAAGTCGCGGTTCGTCGCCGCCACCACACGGACGTCGATCTTGACTTTGATCGTCCCCCCAACGCGCATCATCTCTTCCTCTTCCAAGACCCTCAACAGCTTGGCCTGAAGCGATAGGTCCATCTCTCCTATTTCATCCAGAAAGATGGTCCCCTTATCCGCCAGCTCGAATTTTCCGATTTTTTTGCCGACCGCTCCCGTAAAGGCCCCACGCTCATGGCCAAAGAGCTCGCTTTCCAAGAGATCGCGTGGGATGGCGGCACAATTGATCGCCACAAATGTCTTATCTTGACGGGGACTCAACATGTGAATAGCGCGTGCGAAGAGCTCTTTTCCGGTCCCGCTCTCTCCGCCGATGAGGACCGTTGTTTTCCCCGGAGCGACTTTTCGCATCTGCTCCACCACTTGGGTCATCGCGGCCGCCTTTCCAATAATCTTCGGGAACCGAAGCTGATTGGTAAAGTCGTCCTTGAGAATCATGTTCTCCGTCACCAACCGTTGCTTCTCCAATGCCTTTTCGATCTGGAGAAGAAGATGGTCCGGATCAAACGGCTTGGCAATGAAATCGTAGGCGCCTTCCTTCACCGCCTTGACGGCGGTCTCAATACTTCCATAGGCTGTCATGACGATGACGGGGACAAGGGAATTCTGCTCCTTCACGGCATGAAGCATATCGAGTCCGCTCTTGTGAGGGAGCTTTAAGTCGGTCACCACCAGATCGATCTTGCCCTCGCGGAACTTGCCGATTCCTTCACGACCGTCTTTGGCCCAAACCACCTGATAGCCGGCTCCCGTAAGGGCCTGAGAGAGCATCTGCGCAAGACTCTCCCGGTCTTCGACGATTAAAATGGTCTCCATAATTAAATTACTCCTTGATCTTGAGCGGAGGCATCTGAAGAGGAAGACGGATGGTAAAGGTGGTCCCGGTCCCCTCCGTGCTCTCCACAGATATGTGTCCGTTATGCGCCAAAATAATTTTATGAACCAGCGCCAGTCCCAATCCCGTTCCTTTTTCTTTGGTAGTATAAAAGGGAAGGAAAATCTTATCAAGATGCTCCTTTGGAATACCGGGCCCCGTGTCGGAAATTTTTACTCCCAGCGCCCCCGCGGGCCGATTCAGAATACGGATGCTGATCTCCCCCCTCTCCTGCATCGCTTCCAAAGCATTTTGGATTAAATTCGAAAACGCTTGCCGAATCAGGGTCGGATCGGCCGCGATTTCAGGAGCCTCTTTTATCGAAAGGGACCACCGGATAGAAGGATACGCCCCCGACGCAATAAATTGATCTTTGAGGTCTTCCAGCATCGGCGCAAGCGCGGTCGGAGTCGGATGAATGACCGTCTTCCGGCCGTACGACAGAAGCTCCGTGATCAATCGCTCCATCGCCGAAAGCTCGTTCACAATGGCCTGAATCATCTCTTGGCTCGGGTCCTTCGGCGCGATCTTTTTCGAAAGGAGCCGGGAGAACCCTAAGATCGTCCCCATGTAATTTCTGAATTCATGCGCAATCCAAGCGGACATCTCCCCCATCACCGCCAGCCGCTTCCTCAACTCCACCTGATCCTGAAGCATCTTCATTTCGGTCAAGTCGGTAAAGACCAAGGTCGCACCGATCGTCGTCCCGTTCCGATCTCGAAGCACCGACGTATTCAATCCGAGCCAAATCTTTTTGCTATCCGACCTTTCCACCTCGCATTCTTCGCGAGCGACCTCTTTTCCGAGGTCGACTGTTTCTACGAGTATCCGAGCGATTTTCTGATTTCCTCCGAAGATCGCCTCATACGATTTCCCCAGGACCGCGTCGGGAGAAAGCTGAAGGATCATCCCGGCCGTTGCATTAAAGGTCGTAATCTGCTTTTCACAGTTAAAGGTCAACACGCCGCTGGTCACGCTCTGGAGAATATTCTCGTTGTAGCTTTCGACATTCTTCGCGTACTCCTCCGCCCTCCCCTTCAGCCTTTCAAGCTCTTGCTCCTTCTGCTTTAATTGCTGGATCAGCCCTTGAAATGTATGAATGACGAACCCGGTTTCTGTGGCCAGATTTTTAGAGGCATCCTGAAAATACGAAGTCGAAGGAACCATGACGACACGAAGCAAGTAATATCCAAACACCCCCCCGCCCAGCACTCCGAAGATCTTCATAAAGAGAAAAAGCGAGTGAGACATCGGATCGGTCCGGGGAGGAAGCGGCACAACCAGTTGAGCGGCCCGACCCTCCAGGGGGAGCCATACCTTCCCAAGGAACTCTCCCGAGCGCTCCTCCGACATCTCGATGACCACGTTCCCCTCGAATGCGGTCAGCCAGGCGCCGCGCGCCGCATCAAGGGGGATTCTCTCCTTCGCCTTGATCTCCCGATGGGAGTCGGCCAGGAGGGTGCCGTCCGAATCGACCAGAATGATCTGTTTTATATTTTTCCCGGCAGCGATTTCATAAAGAAAGGCGGGGTCTTGTTTGACTTGATCGAGGTGTCCGACCAAAGCCGACTGAACCGATTCTCCGAGAAGTTTCAGTCGCTCCTTATCGCTTGAATCGAGGGCCGTCTGATACGCGCGGAATTGCAGGAGACGGTAGGTCACAAAGAGGACGATAAAGAGAAAGAAAAACCCGAGGAATAAAAAGGCAAGAAGACGAATTTTCGGGGGTTTCTTTTGGGGAGAGATCACCTGCCTCCTTAAATGGACGTCCGAACAAACCCGGCCGGGAAAACGGGAAGAAATCGCGCAGACGCTGGCCGATCTCAGATGAATTCAGATCGATTCCTTACGTCCGACCGAGAAGAAAATACCAGTGCAAGATCTCCGGTCCCCAGAAAAGACTGACCATGGCTCCCAAAGCCAGAAACGGACCGAACGGGATCGGCTCCGCGCGGCTCCGTCCCCGGCAAAGAACCAGAAATAAGCCGCTGATGGAGCCGGACAATGCGGCCAAGAAGATCGTGAGGAGCATCCCTTTCCAACCGAGGAAGGCGCCGATCATCGCGATCAGCTTGATATCGCCTCCGCCCATTCCCTCTTTCTTCAAGAGGGTGACGGACAAAATCGCCACAAAGTAAAAAAGGCCTCCTCCGAGAAAGAGACCGATCAGCGAATTGATCGGGCCCGGCGGAAGAACGGTTGAAGCGGCAAGAAGCCCCAGAACCATGCCGGGGAGGGTGATTACATCAGGCACGATTTGATGGGAAAGGTCGATAAAGGTCACAACCATTAATGCAGAGAAAAAGAGCGCATAAATCAGCGCCGCAAAAGAGAGTCCGAATTGATGCAGGATGAATAGATAACCCATCCCATGAATCAATTCCACCAGCGGGTAGCGCCAAGAGATCGGCGTCCGACAGGATCGGCATCGCCCTCTCAAAAAGAGAAAGCTCAAGAGTGGAATGTTATCGTAGAACTGAATCGGTTGCTTACAGGAGGGACAGTTGGAAGGAGGAAAAACGATCGATTCTTTCCTCGGAAGCCGATAGATGCAGACATTGATAAAACTTCCGATGAGCAATCCAAGAATAAAAACAACAGCTTCTAACATAAGGGGTCATCCTTTTAGTGGCTAAGTCTAACACAAGATCTTTGTGCCAGCAAGACATCCTCCGTGAGAATACCGCTCCAGGAGCCGGGGGATCGCCTGCTCTCCGCATCTCCTCGACCCAGAGCCCTCCTCCGCGCGAAAGGATGCCCATTCGATATCCCTTTATAGGCCTTCGAGCGCGCCGTTCTCTCTTAATTTGAGAGATTCGGGCTCGTTTCCTTGACAAGGGTTCGAAAAGGAAATAGGATAAATTTAAAGAATTCCTCAACTTGAGGAGAAACGCTTCAAGGCCGATCGATCTCTACATGTATTTTCGGGCTCGATGCTGACCAAGGCGCACTTCAAAACGCCCTTACAAAAAGTTGCGTGATGCGCATTCAAATCGTATTGATGACAGGGGGATGAGAATGAACATAGCCGTCATCGGCGGGGGAAGTTGGGGAACGGCGTTGGCCCGTCTGCTGGCGCGAAAGGGCCATTCGGTCTCGCTCTGGGTCTATGAAAAAGAGGTGGTCGAGTCGATTCGGCTTCGGCATGAAAATGCGATGTATCTTCCCGGCGTTCCTCTCCCGAAGACGCTCTCTGCCAGCACCAGTTTCAAAGAGGTGCTCGGCGACGCCAAGTGGGTCGTCTTCGCCGTTCCCTCGCACGTCGCGCGGGATGTCCTCATTCAAATGTCTCCCCTGCTCTCCCCGGAAATCCCGATCATCAGCGCGACAAAGGGAATCGAGCGGAAGAGCTTGAAGTTGATTTCGGAGGTCATCTGCGAAGCGCTCCGGAGAAAAAACACCGACCGGATCGCGGTTCTCTCAGGACCCAGCTTCGCGAAGGAGGTGGTCCTTGAACA
>JAHFEM010000129.1 GCA_023248505.1 Nitrospirota bacterium | reverse complement strand
TATCATTCGAGCGACTCGCTCAATATCAAACTGAAAGCGCTGAGAGTCGAGGGCCATCGGTTAATCGGAGCAACGCTGCTTCCGATCGGCGCGGAGATCATCATGCACCTGCGGATGGCCTCTTGGTGGCCGCATCTGTTTTGGCTTCCGTAGGAGAGCCGTCTGCGGACCGTTGCAGCGACGCGCGTTATTGTCATTCTTTCAGGAGTATGATATATAACCACCGTCAACGGCCTTGAGAGCAAAATGCGAAACCAACGGAAACATTTCTTATTGACCACCCTTCTCTTGATCATTCTCTCGATCGGGACTGTCTACGACCCCTGTGCTCAAGAGGAGTGGCGCATGGCCCCTTCCTTCGACGCCGCGCCTTTCTTACTGACGGACGCCCCGGCCTCTCTCGGGTTTTCCTCCGGGACCGACTGCCATTGTCTTTGTCATTTCTTCTTCCAACCCTCCACCGATCTCCTGATGGAGGGATCCGCTCCTCACCAGCCGGCGGCTCTTTCGTTGAAGGAATCGTTAAAAGAACCGCCGATCTCCGGCATCTTCAGACCGCCCATCTCTCTCCTTTAATCTTCATCGACCTGAACCGATCACTTCATTGCATCGATCACCTTGAATGCCGGAGGTCTACTTGTTTACCTATCGCCGCGCGGGCATGTTTGTTTTCGCCCTGCTCAGCTTCTTCCCTGCTTTGGTCTGGGGGGCGGAGCAGAACGGAAGGCGTTATTCACTGGAAGAAATTTTAACGATTGCCGAAGAGCGAAATCCCTCGGTCGCAATCTTTCGGGCCAATCTCGAAGCGGCGCGAGGCGCGCTGACCGCAGCCCGGGCTTATCCCAACCCCGATTTCGGCATCGACCTCGGACGGGGCAAAGCACGGACGGAGGCCGGCGCCGGATATGAACGAGAGTACCAATTCGAGGTCGGCCTGCCGCTCGAGTGGCCCGGAAAGCGCCTCTCCCGCAGGAAGACAGCGGAGGCCCAGATCGGCGTCTCAGAGCAGGAGTCGGACGATTTTCGATGGGCGTTGCGCGCTCAGGTAAAGGAAGCCTTCTTTGATCTGTTGTTCTCGAAGCGGATGCGGGAGGTCTCCCAAGAAAACGTTGGAACCGCCGAAGCGCTTCTCTCCGCCGCACGTCTGCGGGTCGAATCGGGGGAGGCCCCCGCGCTGGAGTGGATCAAGGCCCAGGTGGAACTGGGGAGAGAAAATAAAGAGCTGCGGCGCGCCGAAAACCGGGCCGCCGTTACAAAAACCGGGCTCAATGCGCTTCTGGCGGGAGCCTTGAATCCCGATGAGGATATCACCGGCGATTTTTCCGGAACGCGAAGAGACTTCGATCTTCCCTCGTTAATTGAAGAAGCGACCGCCCGGCATCCCCAAATACTCCGCCAAAAAAGGGCGATCGAGGCGGCGGCGCTGACAGGCTTGCGCGAATGGCAATCCCGGATCCCCGATCTCACGCTGCGGGGCGGGTTCGGCGAAGAGATCGACAAACGATCCTACTCCGTCGGCCTTTCTCTCACCTTTCCTCTCTTTTATCAACGACAGGGGGAGATTGCAGCGGCCCGGGCCGGAGCGGCAAAGGCGTCCGCCGAATTGGAAAAGAGCCGCGTGGAACTGGTTCGGCTCATCACCCAAGAGCATCAAAACTACCAGAGCGCCCTGGACCAATTGAAAATCTTCGAGGAAGGGCTCTTGCAGCAGGCGGATGAAGTGCTGCAGATCGCGCGGGTCAGCTATCAGCAGGAAGAATCGAACTTGCTTGAGTTGCTCGACGCCCAACGGGTCCGGCGGGATACGATCACCGCGTACTACGCGGCTCAGCTCGAACTGGAGACGGCGCTGGCCCGTCTGGAGCGGGCGACGGGAGGGCTGCCATGAGCGCACGCGGAGGGGCTGGAATCATCGTTGCCGTCTTGCTGGGACTTCTTTTTTCATGCTCCGAAAAACAGGCGGAGAAAGGGAGCCGCGTTCCCCCTGAAATGAATGTTCTCCATCAAGAAGAAAAACATTCAAAAGAGGAGCATGCCGCAGAGGAAGAGATGATTTTTTTGGATCGGGAATCGCTTCAGAGGGCGGGGATTGAAGTGGAGGAGGCGATGCGGCGCCCGTTGAAGCAGGAACCCCAGCTCTCCGGCGCCATTCAGGCGAATGAGGACCGTCTGGCCCATGTGGGGTCCCGAATTCCGGGACGGGTGGTCGACGTGGCGGCGGGGCTCGGCGACCGCGTTGAGAAGGGATCTCGACTGGTCCTCATCGACAGCCCGGAGTTAGGGCAGGCCCAATCGTCCTACCTGACGGCAAAAGCGAAGCGGCTCGTTTCCGAAAAAGGGTATGAACGGGCCCGGACCCTCGTCGAACAGAAGGTGATCGGCACCGGGGAACTTCAGCGCCGGGAGGGGGAGTATCTCTCCGCACGCGCCGAGTTCGAGGCCGCCGAAAGCCGCCTCCGCCTTCTGGGAATGACAAAGGAAGAGGTCTTCAGCCTTGGAACGGAAAATGCCGCCCGATCCGAAGCGCCCATCCTCGCCCCGCTCTCCGGAACGATCATCGAGCGGCATGCGACGGTCGGGGAGTTGGTCGAACCGGTGAAGACCCTGTTTACCATCGCCGATCTCTCACTCCTCTGGGGGATCGCCGATGTCCCGGAAAGAGACCTCGCCCAGATGAAAAAAGGGGCGGCGGCGGCAGTCTCGGTCTCCGCCTATCCCGAGGAGCGTTTCAAAGGAAAGGTCTCCTACCTCGCCGATACGATCGACCCCGCCACGCGAACCCTCAAAGTGAGAATTGAGATCGAAAATCCCCGTGGGAAATTGAAACCGCAGATGTTCGCGACCTTCCGCATTTTGACGGAAGAAGCCGAGCCTGCCCTGGCCCTCCCGGCCTCGGCGGTGCAGCGGGAAGGGGCTCAATCGATCGTCTTTGTGGAGAGAGAGACGACCGAGAAAGGGAGTCGCTTCGAGAAACGCCCCGTCTCGCTGGGTGCTGAAGTGCAAGGATTCTATCCGGCCCTCTCCGGCCTTCAACCGGGAGAGCGGGTCGTGACGAAAGGGGCCTTTGTCCTGAAATCCGAAGCCGACAAAGAAGGGATGGAGGAAGGCCATGCTCATTGACCGGCTCATCGAATTCGCCCTGCGTCAGCGGATGCTGATCCTGGTCGCGACTTTTTTTCTGATCGGCCTCGGCCTCTACGCCTTTCAGAAGCTTCCGATCGACGCTTTCCCGGATGTGACCAATGTGCAGGTCCAGGTGATCACCGAAACCTCCGGCCGCTCCCCGATCGAGGTGGAGCAGTGGGTGACCTACCCCATCGAGGTCCAGATGACGGGGCTCCCAAGATTGGCCGAACTGCGCTCCCTCTCCAAGTTCGGTCTTTCCATGGTAACGGTCGTCTTCGAGGAGGATGTCGATCTTTATTTTGCGCGGCAGCTCGTTCTGGAACGACTGATCGAAGCCAGAGAAAAACTTCCGGCCGGCGTGGACCCGGTGATGGGGCCGATTACCACCGGCCTGGGAGAGATTTATCAATACACGCTGGAGAAGCCAAACCAGACGTCGCCCCTCTCGGAAACAGATTTGATGGCGCTGCGAACCGCTCAGGATTGGATCGTCCGCCCGATTCTCAAAACCGTTCCCGGCGTCATCGATGTCAACGCCTTCGGCGGGTTTGTGAAGCAGTACCAGATATTGATCGATCCGGACCGGCTCCGGAAATATGACCTGACGTTGCGGGAGATCTTCGAGTCGGTCGCCCGCAACAACAGCAATGCCGGCGGGAATATTCTCGAACATCAATCCGAACGTTATCTCATCCGGGGCGTGGGGCTCATTAAAAACCTCCAAGACATCGGCGATATCGTCGTGAAGGCGAGCCAAGGGACGCCGGTCTTCGTTAAAGACATCGCCGAGGTGACGGTGGGGGCGGAGGTCCGCCAGGGCGCCCTCGTGAAAGACGGTCAAGGAGAAGCGGTGGCCGGGATCGTCATGATGATCCGCGGGGGAAGCGGAAAGGAGGTCGTCGCCGGCGTCAAAAAAAAGGTCGAAGAGATCAATAAGAACCGGATTCTCCCCGACGGAATCACGATCAAGCCCTTTTACGACCGGACCGAATTGGTGGAGCGGGCGCTTCATACGGTGATACGGGCCCTGCAAGAAGGCGCCTTGCTGGTGGTCGTCGTCCTCTATCTCTTTTTGCGGAATATCAGAGGCGCCCTGGTCGTCGCCCTGACCCTTCCGCTCGCGATCCTCTCCACCTTCATCATCATGTGGAAAACGGGCCTCACCGCCAACCTGATGTCTCTGGGAGGACTGGCGATTTCGCTCGGGATGGTGGTCGATGCCGCCATCATCCAGGTGGAAAATGTCCAGCGGCATCTCTCGGAGCGCCCGGAGCCGGGCAAAAATAAAATGGAGACGGTGCTGCAAGCGATCCTGGAGGTCCGAAAGCCGAGCCTCTTTGGGGAGCTGATCATCGCCATCACTTTCATCCCGATTCTGGCCCTTCAGGGGATGGAGGGAAAGTTGTTTGCCCCGCTCGCTTTTGTGGTCGTCATTGCCCTTTTCTCCTCGCTTTTGCTCTCCATGTCGGTGATTCCGGTCCTCTGCTTTCTCTTTCAACGGTCGGAGGAGGAAAAAGAAAGTTTTCTCATGCAGGGGGCGAAAAAGATCTATCTGCCGCTCCTCGCCTGGTCGCTGCGGCGGCGGAAGAGGGTCGTTTTCATCTCCCTCTTCCTTCTGATCGGAAGCCTGACCCTGGTCCCCTTCCTCGGAACCGAGTTTATCCCTACCCTCGATGAAGGCTCGCTGACCCCACAGGTGATCCGTCTCCCGAGCATCTCTCTGCCGGAGTCGATCGCGCTTGAAAAGAAGGTGCAGGAGACACTCCTGAAATTTCCGGAGGTGGAAACGGTCGTCTCCAAGATCGGCTCCGCCGAGATTGCCACCGATCCGATGGGCCCCAATGTGAGTGATCCGATCGTCGTCCTGAAACCGAGAAGCCAATGGAAGACGGCCCGGACAAAAGTGGAGCTGGTCGAGAAAATTCGGACGGAACTAGAGAAAATCCCCGGCGTGGCCTACACCCTCAGCCAGCCGATCGCGCTGCGCGTCGACGAGCTGATTTCAGGGGTGAAATCGCAGATCGCGATCAAGCTCTTCGGGGAGGAGCTGCCGGTTCTGAAGGAAAAAGCCGATGAGATCGGCCGGGTTCTCTCCAAAATCCGGGGGGTCACCGATCTGCGGGTGGAGCAAACCGGCGGCCAGCCGTATATCACGATCGAGACCGACCGGAGGAAGATCGCCCGCTACGGCATCAACGTCGCCGATGTCCAGGAGATCATCGAAACGGCGATCGGCGGGAAAGAGGCGACGGAGGTCTTTGAGGGAGAGCGGCGGTTTGGCCTGATCTTGCGGCTTCCCGAGGAGAAGAGAAACAGCTTGGAAGCGATGGACAAGATCCTCGTCAGCAGCCCGAGCGGCGCCTGGATTCCGCTGGCAGAGCTGGCGACGCTCTCTCTTGCGGAAGGCCCGGTGCAGATCAGCCGGGAGAACGGCCAGCGGCGGATTGTGGTCGAACTCAATGTGGAAGGACGCGACATCGGCGGACTTGTCTCCGAAGCGCAGCGGAAAATCGGGGAGGAGGTCACATTGCCGGAGGGATATTATCTCGCCTGGGGCGGGGCCTTTGAGAACCAGCAGCGGGCGATGAATCGACTTTTGACCATTGTCCCGGCCACCATTGGACTGATCTTTCTTCTTCTTTACACGACCTTCAACTCCTTCCGCCATGCGGGGCTGATCCTCCTGAATCTTCCGTTCGCGCTCATCGGGGGAATCTTGGGACTCTTTCTCTCCGGGCTCTATCTCTCGGTGCCGGCCTCGGTCGGATTCGTCGCCCTGTTGGGGGTCGCGGTTTTAAACGGCGTCGTCTTGGTCACCTACATGAACCAACTCGTGGAGGAGGGGATTCCCCTTCAGGAAGCGGTCGTCAAAGGATGCAAACTGCGTCTGCGCCCCATCCTGATGACGGCGCTGGTGGCGATCCTGGGACTCATTCCCCTGCTTTTTGCCGCCGGTCCCGGATC
>JAHFEM010000128.1 GCA_023248505.1 Nitrospirota bacterium | reverse complement strand
TTTCTGCTCCATCGGTCACCTCCTGTCGCTTTTCCTTCGTATCCCCGATTGGAAAGGTTAAGATAAATGTCGACCCCTTTCCCACTTCACTCTGTAGTTGAATCTGTCCATTGTGATCTTTGATGATCCCGTAAGAGACCGAAAGCCCGAGCCCGGTTCCCTTCCCCACCGGCTTGGTTGTAAAGAACGGCTCAAAAATCTTCTGCTGAATCTCTTTTGGAATGCCCGGCCCGGTATCGGCCACCCGTATCTCGATCTGATTTGCAATCGCGTGGGTGGAGATTTTGACCGAGCCCCCTTCGGACATCGCTTGCTGAGCGTTGATCATCAGGTTCATCAGGACCTGCTGCAGCTGATTTCCGTTTCCGTTGATTTTAGGAAGGTCGGCGGTCAGGGCCTTTTCTATTTTCACCCTGTTGATCGTCAGCTGATGATCGACAATGGCGATGGCATCTTCGACCACCCGATTTAAATCGGTCGGGGCAATATCCGCCTTCTCCTGCCGCGCGAACTTCATCAAGTTCTCGATGATCGCCTTGCACCGCTTTGTCTCCTTCTCGATGATCTCCAGCTGTTTTGCAAGGGGACTGTCCTTTTCGATCTTCCTCAAAGCGAGCTGCGCGTATCCTAAGATGCCCGCCAGCGGGTTTTTTACCTCGTGGGCGATCCCGGCGCTCAACTGTCCAAAAGCCGACATCTTTTCGGACTGGACCAGCGCAGCCTGAGCCGATTTGAGCGCCTCCTCACGGGTCTTTAATTCAAAGGCCATCTGATTAAAGGAACTGGCCAGCTGGCCGATCTCATCGCGGCTTCTGACTTCGACCTGAATGTTGAAATCGCCGGCCGCAACCACCTTCGTCGCCTCCGACAATTGTTGAATCGGTCGGGTCATCCCACGCGACCAGAAGAGAGAAACCAGGGCGGAGAGGCAGAGAACAGCCAGGGCCACCGCCATCAGCGTGTTGATGAGTTCTTTCGCTGTTAAATAAGCAATCGCCTTGGGGATCAGAACGATGGCGCCGAGCCCGCCAAAATCAACCCGGGCATAAGCCCCCAAAAACTCCTTACCGCCGACAGGATATTCCAATGTTCCCGCGAGCGTCTTTCCCTGCATGAAGGCCTTCACCACGGGAACGTCGGCCAGGGTTTTCCGATTCAGAACCGACTCCACCTCCGGATGGGATAGCAGCGTCCCCTGAGCATCCACGAGAAAGGTGTCGAATACTTTTGATTTTCCTCCCAGAGCGAGCAGCTTCTTTAAGTGAATTTCGGACACTACCACAAACGGTTCGCTGTCGGCCGATTCTTGGTAGAAGAGGCTGAGGGTAAAGGAGGGAAGCTTGGAAGAAATCGTCGAACTGCGGAGGGCGGCATCCCCTGGTTTGAATTTTTCTACCGGAATCGGGTGGTCCTTCCGATATTGCAAGAACGTTTCTTTTTCAATTCCGGCTTCGGAAAGTTTGGTCGTATTATACAGGCTGACCCGCTCTTCACCCTTCAGGTCATACAGGGTCACTGCGATAAAGTCTTCGAAATTCCCGAAGAGTTTCCTGACATACTCCCCTTTCTTCGACTCTCCGATTTCATCCGTGAGCAGCGCATGGGCGAAAACGTTCAGCTGTTCGTTGTAATTCAGCAAGGTGCTGTTGGCCTCCTCCGCCATATGAAGCGCAATGACGGAGGTGAGATCGAAAATATAGGTCGTCTTGTCTTTTTGGAAGAGGGTGACGATCGTAAAGGTGATGACGCTCACCACCGCCGTGACCACCAACAACATGGTTAGGAGTAGCTTGATCCGAATGGAAAGCTTTAACTTCATCGTCAACTCCTCATATTAAAATAGGTCATTTCAAGCGAAAAATTACGGCGTTCCGCTTAAAATTTCCGGCTGATGACCCGCTTCTGAAAACTGACATTTCCGGCTTGATCGACCGATTCCACCAGGATAAGATTGACCCCTTTTTTCAGCTGTACCTTCTCTTTAAAACGCCCGGTTGAATCTTTCACGATCTTCTTTCCGTTGACATACACCCTGGCCTGCTGATCCGACTCTCCCTTGACCCAGATCGCTTCTTGATTAATCACCTGGTCGGCTTCTGGAAAAACGACTTTCAGCGACGGGGGGAGACGATTCTGCACCACCTTGATCTCTCTCGCCTCGCTCCATTGCCCCTCGACCCGGTCGGCATCCAGAGGGGAAACCCGCCAGAAGTAGGTTCCGGCCTTTAAATTTCCATGGAGGAAAGAGGGCTTGGAAATGGTTTCGTCCAAGACCCGCTCCCTGAAGGAAAACTCCTTCCCGATCTGCAGGTGGTAGAGAACCCCCTCCTCCTGCGTCGACCATGCAAAGATCAGCTCGGGAGGAAAATCGCGGTAATAAAAAAGGCTCCCTTCCTCTGGAGAGATCAAAGTCACCGGCTCCAGAATCGATTGCGGAGTCTTCGGTGGGGACATCAGTCCGATATGGGTCGTCTGATTTTCCTTCACCTCCACCATGATCCCTTGCGCTTTCACCTTAGCCACCCCTTTGTAGACCGTAACCGTCGAGGTCTGGTCAGGGTTCACATGAATTTGAAAATCGGCCTGCCGGTCCGCGCCCTCTTTGGCATTGACTGCAATCTCGGCGGTCGGAGTCGCCACCTCCAATTTGACGTTTTCTTCGCCGCTGCCGTCGATCCGGCCCCGAAGGCTTCCATCGATGACCACCATGAACGACCTTTTCTCTTTTAGAATGCGGCTCTGCTCCAGCTTTTTAATGATGACGAGGGAATTCTCATCCATGTCGAGATAATTCTTTGCATCGAACGTGATAACCGCCCTGGAGCGGGCGAGCGTTTGAACGGCGTCGCGATCATAAAGCTGAAGTCCTCGGCTTGCATTCATCCAGACGATCTCTTGTGACGACTTGCTTTTGACTTCGTTCTGGACAAAGGTCACCCTGGCCGCCAGAATCAATCCGTCCGAGGCCCCTTCAGGAACTCCGGAGAGATCCATTTCTATCCCTTTTTCTCCCTTCGGCAGGGAGGTCCGCAAGATTTCCCGATTCTCTCGAAACCAGAACCGGGTGGGATCTCCTTCCGGGAAAATTTGCTTGAGACCCAACAAAAAGAAGGCAAAACAGATCAGGACCGCCGAAATGACCAGAAAGATCTCCGATCCAAAAAGGACGATTGATTTCAGCCATCCTCTCAGCGTCACCGCTCCGCTTCTGACCCGCATTTTGAAGATCATTTTCAGAATTTTCCCTGCGCCCGAATAAACCATCCCCGGGAGCTGAAGTTGTTGTCCGAAAACTCGTTGTCGGAAAACCGGGTGAAGTTATAACCGGCGCCGAACCGCAGATGCTCCGCGATCTCCCGATCGACCTCGACCAGAAATCCTTGAAGCTGGTCTTTCGCCTGAAACTGTTTCAAGATTCGATATTCAAGGCCGGCGTCCCATGTGGATGTCATATGGTAATTGAGCCGATGAATCGACAGGGCCGTCTGGGACCGAAGAAGCGGCCGCGGTTCCTGTTCTTCTTGTTTTACCTTCACCGCAAGCTTCTCGACCCATTGAATGCGGCGCGTCAGGTCTAAAATCGCCTCGATCGATCCGACGTCACTTATCGTGTGGAGCGACAGGCCGAGCGGGTCGGGCCTCTGATCGGTCAAATGGGTGTACTTCGATATCAGGTTCAACCGGTCGAAGTAAAAGGGCCGATAGGCCAGGCCGACTCCCGCCTCGGTGAACCGGGCTTCCAGCAGATTCAGCGTTTGGTTCCGCGTCGTGCTGTAGTTGAATTTCCCGAAGAGGGTGAGACCGGAGAGGATCTTCATCTCCGCGTAGTGGGTGATCAGCTCTTGGATCCGTTTTGTGGTCCCGTCCTCCCAGCGCACTTCAAACCGGTCGGCAAGCCGGATTCCGGTGGGCAAATCATAATGAAGGCTCGCGCTCGCCACATTCCGCATGACGCTGGTTCCGTTTCCACTGAGGTGGCTCCGTTCATAATGGAGATCGATATTCAGCGCTTCGGCGAGGCGCCATCGCTGATCCAATCCCAAGACCGACCGGTTTTGAGCGACCGGCCCGGTCTGCAGCTCATATTCGCTGTAGACCCGAAGATGATCGGTCAGCATCCGGTCTCCACCGACCACCGTCCCCCAAATCGTTCCTTGCCCCTCCGGACGGTTGACCTTCTCATTGAGATAAATTTGTGACCGCTCTCCCAAACGCGCGGTGGCGCCAGCCAAAATGGAGTCGCCCTGATTGCCGACCATTCCTTGCAAAATACCGGCAACACTGTCGGTGAAGCTGTATCGGCCGGCGAGCGTGGTCCGCCGATCCGCGGGCCCCTGGAGCGTCCATTGATGATCGAGCGCGGCCGACAAGCGGTCTGTCACCTTCCAATCACCGCGCGCCGCCGCCGTCTCCACCCGGGTCGTCCCGGTCGGCTGGTCTACGACCCTGTTCTGAAGGCCGCCTGTTAAGAGGACCGATCCCTGAGTGTGAGATAATTGGAACTCGTCCAGCCGGACCCGGCTCGCTCCAACTTGGGCCGAGGAAACCACATTTCCTCCCAGGATATTTCCATTCGGGATGAGCGCTTCTGAATCATGCTTCACATGCAATGTATCGTTTTTCGTAAACTGATAGCGGACCCCCCCGCCATATTTCATCGTCCCCTGTTCCAGCAATGTCCCATTCGAGAAAAAGCCGGGGGAGAGCCGTTTATAATAGGCCTCCGTGACAACGCGGTCCTTCTCCCAGAACCATTCGGAAAGATCGACGCGTCCTGCAATCTTATACGCCGATCCTTGACCCCCCGCCGGCGACGCAATCTCGTTAAAGGTGAGGCCGCCATCCTGGCTGACCAGATTGGAGGTGTCTTTCCCCTGGCTTTGGGCATATTCTCCGACAAGCCGGGTCCCCTGGCCGAAGCGAATCTCGGCGTCGGCGCCTTTTAATTGATAGTCGCTCGCCGCCTCGGCGTCCTCTACATAGGTCCCGCCCACAGCCAGATGCTCCCCGATTTGCTTCCGGATCCTCCCGCCGTATCCCTTCTTTTCGAAACTTCCCGCCTGATACTCGAAATCGACAGTGATAAAAACCGGATGGCCTTGCAGGACCTGCTCGTGGATCAAAAGATGGTTGTCGACGACGCTGGAGATTGGCTGATTGAAGAGGACTCTTCCCTCTACATATTTGATAGTATAGTCGGCGTCCCGAGTTTGGTCAATTTGGGCCAATACCAGGCCGGTGTTCTCATCCCGCACCTCTAAACGGACCTTTTCGCTTCCCTCGATGATGTTCTGAGCCGAAAGGTAATAGAGGGCGCCGCCGGTCGCCCGGAAGGTATTCTGGACATGGATCTGCCGGACCTCCGAGGCGAAGAGGAAGAGGCGGGTGTCGGGATCGCCGTATTGCGTCTTTGAGAGGGAGCGGTACTCGAACCGCCCTCCGTAGAGGGTCCGGTTGAAAGCGGCAAGCTCCGTGTCGTTCATCCCGGTCTGGTAGTTCCCGACCAGCAGATGAAGATCGTCCCCGTCGACCGCCAGATAGAACTTTCCTTGACTCTGGGCGTCATAAACGACGACACTGGCGTCTCCATAGACCGGGTAGAACTTGTCGGGATCCAGGTTAGTGAAGAAGCGGTCGGTCTCTTTCTGGTCGAGATTTTTGAACATCTTATTGAAACCTTGCTTGCCGGTATCGAAGGCGGAGGTGATCAGATATTTCCCCTGAATCATCCCTTTTAAATAATAGGCGAGCCGTCCGTTTTCATAAAATTCCTTCGATTTTCTCGCGCCCGCTTCTTCCAGACTGCCGGAGGTCGAAATCCTCCCGAACTCTCCATCGGCCAGGGCCATCAGGAAGAACGATTGGCGCTTCACCTCCACGTCCCGTTCGATCCGGCCGGTATACCCTTCCGGATCGGTCACCTCGATCATGAGCTGACTCTTTCCTTCCGGAAGATCGGCCGCCCCCGCAAAGAGGCCGCTCTTTTCGACCATCCACTCCTTGCCGTTCACCCGAACTCTATTTTCGGCCTCGGTCATCCCGCGAATCGGAAGAACCGGATGCGATAAAATGCTCCCCGGCGGCGGCAGAAGGACAGACAGTTGCGGCACCGGCTTTACCGCCATGACCCATT
>JAHFEM010000127.1 GCA_023248505.1 Nitrospirota bacterium | reverse complement strand
TCCCGCCGAGGGCCGAGCCGACCCCCATGGTCGCAACCCAGACAAAAAAGATCAGCGAGAGCGACCAAACCAAAGCCCCCTGAAGAGAGCCCTCACCCCGCTCCAGGATCGACGTGTAGCGGCCTGCGATCCATGCGCCGACAAAGATGGAGATAATGGATGCGATAATTGTCCAGATCCCGGCTCCGACGCCGATGGCGGTTCCAGAGGTTTGTCCCTCCGCGCCCACCGCGCTGAGTCCAATTGCAATACCGAGTGAATTGAGCAAGATCTGCGTCACCGTGGCGATAAAAAAACCGGCGATCACCGCACCCCAGCCGACCCGGCTCACCGGATAGGGGTAGGACGATTCCCTCGTTGTGTACGGTTCCCTGATTCCCTCACGTTCCATTTCCATTGTGAACCTCCTCTTTCTCGACAATAAATTGCTGCGTTGGAAAGGAAAAACGGGTTTCTATTTTCCCCTAGATTTTAATTTTGCAAGAAGGGTGCCTGTAGGGATCGTGCAGATTTACACAAGCTTAGAGGTGGTCTAAAAGACCGCGCAAGAATCCTCCCCGCGGGGATGGGAAGGATCACATCAGATTGGCTCTTTTCTCACTTAAGAATGTGTCGTTTTTGCACGGGGGAGAGGGAATAGAAGAGATTGGCTTTCTTCAGCATCGGAATGGCGGCATTGCGGACGGGGATTCCACCTCGCGTCATGCCTCTTTCTCGGCCGTGGTGGGAATGGCCATGCACAACAAGATCGGCGCCCCCCTCATCGATCGCTTTTCCCAAGAGGTAACTTCCCAAAAAGGGAAATACCTCGGCGCGCTCACCGGCGAGGGTTTCTCGAATCGGCGAATAGTGAAGAAGCGCGATCTTCAGATCGGTCCGCAGTGAGAGAAGGGTTTCTTTCAACTGGTTGGATATCTTCTCGGTATGGGCGATGAAGGCCTTCATCTCCGGCTCGCCGAAGAGGGTCCCGCAGGCGCCTTCAAATCCTCCGCCGAATCCCTTCGTCCCGGCAATGCCGATCGACAGGTCCCGGCAGCGAAGCACGGTGGCGTCTCCCTCCAAGACCGTCACGCCGGCTTCTTCTTCTAAAATACGGCCGACCTCTTTTACCTGATTGCAATGATAGTCATGGTTTCCCAAGACGGCGACGATGGGGATTTGAAGCCCTTTTAAATCTTCGACCAGGACGGCCGCTTCTTCGGAGGTTCCGGTGTCGGTCAGATCGCCGGCCAAGAGGAGAAGATCGGCTTCTTTCTCGAGCTTCTGAAAGTGCGAACGAAGCTTTCCCTGCGAGAGCGCATCGTAGTGAAGATCGCCCGCAGCCGCAATCCGGACATAGGGGCCTTCGGGGGGCCCCTCCGGCGGGATCGCCGGGGTCAACTCGCTGATCACCTCATAGTCGGGCATTTGCCGCTGAACGATCGTTCGGGCGTATTCTCCCTTTTCGGTGGAGGAGACCTCCCCATAGAGGATCACCCGTTTTTCGTCGATCTGGACGCGGACGTTCAAGATGCCGACGTGGGGGTCGGTCGCAAGGGTCTGTCTGATTTTTTCCCGAAGGTAATGATCTTCTGTCATTGGGACAATGCTCCCTCAAATTTATTCGAGATAGGTATGCAGGATATCCAAGACGGCGCGATCGGGAACCGGGAGGTCGATCGATTGCGCATAGAAGAGGAGACTCAACACCCGGCGGGGTCCATGTTTGGCGCGCCGTTTTAAATATTCCCAATCGATTTTTCCGGACTTGATGACATCGAGGGCGTCGAACCAATGGTGGGCGCCGAACTCTTCCGTCGCCAGGCTCTTCATCACAATAAGATCCTCGGCGGGAAGAATGGGGATCCGTTTCCCCATAAAGTCGATCGGCGTCGCCCTTCGAAAGGTCTCGTCGTCCAGATAAATATTGCCCGCCGATTTGAAGATGATATCGATCGGGACATCATCTTTCTGGGCTTTATAGAGCCATTTTGGATCGGTCATTTCAGTCTTAAACCCGATCTCATCCAAGGCGCCCAGCAGTCGCTCGGCCTGCTCCGGTCGAACGAAGATATCGATATCCTTTGTTCTCCGCTCGCGCCCCAGACATTTGGCTGCAAGACCGCCTCCAAAAACATAGGGGATCTGCGTCCGCTCCTGGACCCGGATGAGGTCGTCCAGCACACTCTGAATTGCATCAACTTGCGAGGGCTTGGTTCTGTTTGCATGGAAAAGCTCCGGCGGAAAAGCGTTTGGCGATGCGCTCTCGGTGAACCGTAGAAGGCGATTGCAGGTTAATTATAACATGGGCCGTCACCGGGGAGGAAGAGGGGGCACGGACGGTGTCGGCCGGCGGTTGCATTGACACTTCCCGTAAAGGTTTGTAGACTGAAATCATTCCAAATCAAGTGAGGAGGAGCGATGGCGCACACGGCCGGTCACGAGATCGGTTCCACCCTTGCAGAAAGGCTTGCACGCTACAGTCGAGCGGTATCCTACCGCGCCCTTCCATCGGAGGTGGTCCATGAGGTGAAGCGTCGGCTGATCGATACCCTCGGATGCGCCCTCGGCGGCTGGGAGAGCACGCCGGCGAAGATCGCCCGAAAAGTGGCCGGACCGGTCGGGGTCCGACGCGGCGCGGCGCTCCTGGGTTCGGCGCGCCGCACGACCGAGGATTTGGCCGCCTTCGCCAACGGCACCGCCGTCCGTTATCTCGACTACAACGACACCTATCTTTCCAAAGAGCCGGCCCATCCGAGCGACAATATTCCGGCCGCCCTTGCCGCCGCGGAGGCGTCGGGGCGCGGAGGGAAAGCGCTCATCGAAGCGATCGTGCTCGGTTATGAAATCCAGTGCCGCCTATGTGACGCCGCCGCCCTTCGTCCCAAGGGATGGGATCATGTGACCTACGGCGCCTTCTCGAGCGCGTTGGCGGCCGCGAAGCTCTGGCGGCTCTCGGAAGATAAAACCATCCATGCCCTCGGGCTTGCCGGCACGCCGAACCAGGCGCTCCGCCAGACGCGGGTCGGGGAGATCTCGATGTGGAAGGCGGCGGCCTTCGCCAATGCGGCGCGCAACGGCCTCTTCGCCGTCGAACTGGCGCGCCTCGGGATGACCGGCCCGGCGCCGATCTTCGAAGGGGAGAAGGGTTTCATGAAAGTTGTCTCCGGTGCGTTTGACCTTCCGCCGCTCCATCCGGCCGGCCCCTTTAAAATCATGGAGACCTACCTCAAATATTTCCCCGTGGAGTACCACGCGCAAAGCGCCGTCCAGGCGGCCCTCCTCCTGCGTGAGCGAATGGCGGGGGGAATCGACGCCGTCGAATCGATCACGATCCGGACGCCGGATATTTCCTATGAGATCATCGGGCGCGATCCGGAGAAGTGGCATCCGAAAACACGGGAGACGGCCGATCACTCTCTTCCTTATTGTGTCGCGGTTGCGTTGATGGATGGGGAGGTGGGGCTCCGGCAGTTTGGGCCGCGGCGATTGATCGACCCGAAGCTGCATCTCTTGATCCAGAAGGTCCGCGTCCTCTCCGATCCCGATCTCTCCGCCGCCTATCCCGGCGCGATTGCAAATATTGTGGAGATCGAGGCGGGCGGGAGGCGCGATGTCGAGCAGGTTGATCATCCAAGGGGCCATCCGAAGAATCCGATGACCGACGCCGAGGTGGAGGAAAAATTTCGTCGATTGGCCGGCCGGCTCCTGTCGAAAGGACAGATCGAGAAGGTCTTGAGCCGGGTTTGGGCGTTGGAGAAGGTGCAATCGATCGGGGAGATCTGGGCCCCTCTGAAAGTGCGGGGGAAGCGATGACCTCGCCGGGAAAACGGCTCCGCAGGATCATCGAGAAGCGCACCCTTCTCCTGCCGGGGGCGTTCAACGCCTTTTCCGCCGAGTTGATCGAGCGCGCCGGTTTCGAGGCGGTCTATATTTCCGGGGCCGGTCTTGCGAATGGGGTGGCCGGGGTTCCCGATATCGGGCTTCTTCCGCTGACCGAGGTGGTGACGCAGGCGGCCTATATTACGCGGGCGGTGAAGATCCCGGCGATCGCCGACGCAGACACCGGCTTCGGCGAGGGGGTGCACCTGGTCCGGGCGGTGGAGGCGTTCGAGGCGGCAGGGGTGGCCGGCATCCAGATTGAAGACCAGGCGTTTCCGAAGCGATGCGGCCATCTTCCCGGAAAAAGTCTCATTCCCGCCAAGGAGATGGTTCAAAAAATCGAAGCGGCGATCCTGGCGCGACGCGATCCGGATTTCCTGATCGTCGCCCGAACCGATGCGAGGGGGGTGACCGGGCTTCGCGATGCCATCGATCGGGCGCGCCGCTATTTCGATGCCGGGGCGGATGTGATCTTCCCCGAGGCGTTGGAGTCCTCGGATGAATTTTTGAAATTCGCGCAGAAGGTGAAGGCCCCTCTGCTGGCCAACATGACCGAGTTCGGGAAGAGCCCGCTTCTTTCCGCCGAGACGCTATCGAAGATGGGATATCGACTGATCCTCTTCCCGATGAGCCTCTTTCGGCTGGCGGCCCGGGCGATGGAGGAAGGGCTTTCCCAGCTGAAGAAGGAAGGGTCCCTAAAAGGATTGCTCGGGCAGATGCAGAGCCGCCGGGAATTGTATGAAGTGATCCGATACGCCGATTATGAGCGGCTCGATCAGGAGCTCTCTTCCGCCCCGAAACGAGGCAAGCGGAGGAAACGTGAGTGATTCAATCGGCAGAGGGGCCGATCCGGATCGCATCTACCATGGGCTCGAAGGGGTTCTGGCGGGGGCGTCGGCGATTTGCGATGTCGAGGAGACAAACGGCGGGCTTTTCTACCGGGGTTACCGGATCGAAGATCTCGCCGAGCGGGCCTCTTTCGAGGAGGTCGCTTATCTGCTCTTGATGGGGAAATTGCCCAATCGAAAAGAGCTCTCCGCTTTCTCGGAGGAACTCGCTCGTTCGCGCCCCCTTCCCGAGGCGGCGCGCCGCTTTCTGAAAACCGTTTCTCCCACGGCCAATCCGATGGACTTTCTCCGGACGGCGGTTTCCTTCCTCGGACTGGATGATCCCGATCGGGAGTCGAATGCGCATTCGGAGAATCTGCGCAAGGCGATCCGGCTGATCGCCCAGATTCCCTCCCTCCTGGCCGCGTTCCGAAGCGCGCCGGGAGAGCCGCCCCCTTCCGATCCCTCCCTCTCTCACGCGGCGAACCTCCTCTATCTGCTCACCGGGAGACGGCCCGATCCGTTCTCGGCGAAGGTGATGGAGGTATCGCTGATCTTGTATGCGGAGCATGAATTCAATGCCTCGACCTTTGCGGCGCGGGTGACCGCGTCCTCGCTCTCCGATATGCATTCCGCGGTGACCTCGGCCATCGGATCGCTGAAGGGGCCGCTCCATGGCGGGGCGAATGAGGCGGTGATGAAAATGCTGTTGGAGATCGGCGGGATCGAAAACGCGGAGCGATACATCGGCAAGCGGCTTGCCCGGAAGGAGCGGATCATGGGGTTCGGGCACCGGGTTTTAAAACAAGGGGATGTCCGCTCGAAGATTATTAAAAAATATGCGGAGGAATTGGGGGAGCGAAAGAAGGATCGGAAGTGGTTTGACCTCTCCAGTCGAATCGAAGAGAAGATGCGGCGGGAAAAGGAACTTTATCCCAATCTCGATTTCTACTCCGCGTCCGCTTATTACCTTCTCGGTCTTCCGATCGAGTTCGATACGCCGCTCTTTGTCTGCAGCCGGATTTCCGGTTGGTCGGCGCACGTGATGGAGCAGCACGACCATAATCGCTTGATTCGTCCCCGCTGTTTCTATACCGGGCCGAAGGATCTGCCCTACCTGCCGATTGAACACCGCTCGTAGGGGCGCACCGATGTGTGCGCCCGTCCCTTCTCGTTGGATGGGTAAAGTCAGGCGGACGCAGAGGGCCGCCCTTACAGTGACTGCAACCCCTGCTGTAGCTGTTTCGCCAATAGCGCGGGATCTTCCGCTTTTGCGACCGCCTCCTGAATCATCTCCCTGAGATATCGATTGATTGCGATTTTTTGAACGAGATTTTCAAAAAATCGGGCCGGATCGAGTGGGGTACTCTCTTTCAGGGCCTCAATCAGCTCCGGCTCGAGGGCGATGGCGTATTCTCCAACGTGAAGGTAGGCGGTATAGATGGGACCTGGGAGCTTTTCAAAACGAAGATTCATTGAGTATATTCTCCT
>JAHFEM010000126.1 GCA_023248505.1 Nitrospirota bacterium | reverse complement strand
CCACTTCGCGCCGCGTCGGATCGAGCCGGGTCACAGAGGTCCGCTCTCCCATGGCGACCCCGAGGCCCCTCCGCTGGCCAATCGTGTAGAAGGCGACCCCCGAATGCTCTCCGACGACCTCTCCCGACTCGGTGACGATCTTCCCCGGAGCCTCCGATTCGGGATGATGCTCGGAGAGAAAGACCCGATAGTCTTTCTGCGTGACGAAGCAGACCTCCTGGCTCTCCAGGACCTCCTCGTAGGGAAGTCCGAGCGCCGCCGCTTTCTGGTAGACCGCCTCCTTGTTCATCTCCCCCAACGGAAAGAGGGTCGCCGCGAGCTGTCCCTGATTCAGACGGTAAAGAAAGTAGCTCTGATCTTTCTGCAGATCGACCCCTTTTAAAAGGGCGTACCGGTCTCGCTCCGGCTTGTGCCGGATTCGGGCGTAATGGCCGGTTGCAAGAAGATCGGCTCCCCATTCACGCGCCAAGGTGAGGAGGCGGCCGAACTTCATCCGCTCATTACAGCGGACGCAGGGGTTCGGTGTCTGGCCGATGAGGTAAGCTTCGCAGAAATCATCGATGATCTCGGCCTGAAACTCCTCCTGCAGATCGATGACCTGATGGGGAATGGCCAAGAGCTTTGCCACGTGGCGGGCGAGTCCGACCTTGCAGCAAGAGCGGTCCTGCCAGCGCTTTTCATCCTCCCCCTCCTCCTTCCAGAGGGTCAAGGTCACGCCGAGGACCTCATAACCGGCCTCTTTCAATAGGGCGGCGGTCACGGCGGAATCGATTCCGCCGCTCATCCCGACCACCACCCGTCTCCCCTTTGACGTACCGCTCACGCTAACTCCCGTTCGATTCGTGACCGACCGCTTGCAACGGCTGGGTCTCCGACGCGGAATCTTCCTTCGCCATCTCGCACTTGCCGTTAAAGCTGACCCCTTCCTCAATGATCAGGTTGGGAGTATTCACCGATCCGGTCATGACCGCCTTGGAGAGGAGATGGACGCGCTGTGTGGCGCGGATATTTCCGGCGAGCTTTCCGCCGCAGATCACGGTTCCGGCGGAAACCTCCGCATGGATGACCGCCGTCTCGCCGACGATCAGTTTTCCCTGCGTAATGATCTCCCCCTCGACCTTGCCGTCGATCCGGACCGTGCCGCTGTAGGTGATGATCCCCTTGAATTCGGTCCCCTTTCCCAAGAATGCCATGATCTCATCGGGCTGGGCCCCCTTTTCTTTATCATCCCTTCGCAACATGATACCTCCCTACATGGTCTGGAGGAAATTCCCTTTCGGGCTCTCCTCACGGTTAACTTTAGTGTGACGCGTCTCCTGTCAGCTTCTCGAGAATCCGATCGAGGTCCTCCAGAGAGTAATACTCAATCCGGATCTCTCCTCTTTTCCCCTGCTGTACCAGACGGACCTTTGTCCCCAGCGCATGGCGAAGACGGCTTTCCAATTCCGCAACCTCGGGCGAGGCGGTCATTGAAGTCCTCTGCGGCTCCGAAGGCGTTCCTTGTTTGATCTTTTGAACCAGCGCCTCGACCTGGCGGACCGACCACCCCTTCGCCTTGATCTCCTCGGCGACCCGGAGTTGATCTTCTTTCCGCTCCAAGGAGAGGAGGGCCTTTGCATGTCCCATCGTCAAGGCGCCGTCGGAGATCGATCCCCACAAAGCCTCAGGGAGCTGAAGAAGGCGGAGGAAATTTGCGATGGTCGACCGATCCATTCCCATTCGGGTTGCAATCGCTTCCTGCGTCAGGGAGAACTCGGAGAGCAGACGGGCGTAGGCCTGTGCCTTCTCGATGGGATTGAGATCTTCCCGCTGGACATTCTCGAGGAGAGCCCACTCCATCAACTCCTGGTCCTGGACCGGCTTCACGATCGCCGGGATGGCGGCAAAACCGGCCAGTTGCGCCGCGCGCCACCGGCGCTCGCCGGCAACCAGTTCAAACCGCCCGTTCTCTTCCTTCCGGACGGTAATCGGCTGGATTAATCCGTGGCTCTTAAGCGAGGCGGCCAGCGAAGCGAGCGCTTCCGGATCGAAGTGTTGTCGAGGCTGGTATCGATTGGGGACGATCTTCCCGATCTCGATCTCCCGAACCTCTCCCTTCGCCGGCTCCGCCGGCGGGGGCGGGACCAACGCGGTGAGCCCAAGACCTTTTCCTAACGCCTTACGCTGCTGCATGCTCCAAGACCTCCTTGGCCACGGCGAGGTAAGCCTGCGCCCCCTTCGAGACCGCATCGTAGAAAATAACCGGCTTGCCGTGGCTCGGCGCCTCGGCCAGGGTGATGTTGCGCGGGATCGTGCTGCTGAAAACCCGATCCCCGAAATGCGATCGAATCTCCTTTTGAACCTGGTTGTTGAGATTGTTCCGGCCGTCGAACATCGTCAGCAAAACCCCTTCCACCTGAAGCGAGGGATTGAGCGATCGCCTGACGAGTTCGAATGTGTTCATCAGCTGCGCCAATCCTTCCATCGCATAAAATTCGCACTGCATCAGGATGAGGAGGGAATCGGCGGCGACCAATGCATTGAGCGTGAGAAGCCCGAGCGAGGGGGGACAGTCGATCAAGACAAAGTCGTAGAGATCGGCGGCCCCTTTCAATCGATCTTTGAGGATATGCTCTCGGCCATCCATACCGACTAACTCGACCTCGGCGCCGACCAGATCGATATGGGCCGGAAGGACATTCAACCAGGGAATTTCAAGCGAAACCACCAGCTCCGAGATCTCCTTGCGGCCGATCAAAAGATCGTAAACGCTTCCCGACAATCCTTGCCGGGAGATCCCGATTCCGCTTGTGGCGTTCGCCTGAGGATCCAGATCGATCAACAAGACTTTCTTCTCGGCCACCGCCAGCGAGGCGGCCAGATTGATCGCCGTGGTGGTCTTTCCGACCCCCCCTTTTTGGTTGGCAACTGCGATAATCTTTCCCATTTCCGTCAAACCGCCATTACTGAAGGCGCTCTAAAATGCGATATCCTAGCATATTCCGTTCTGGAAAAAAAGCATTCAGGACAATTATAAAGATCCGGTCACCTTTATGAGAATAAGCGATCGAGACTCGTCTGTGAAAGGGAGCGTGACCGGGTGGATCTTTTCCAAAATCAGCCGCGGGTATTCCTTCAACTCCGCTTCCCATCGCGCAGGATCAGGGGGTCCCTGGAAAAAAAGGATCCTCCCCCCCTTTCGAACGAACGACGCGCCGTTTTGCAGAACGGAGGCCGGTGCGAGCGCTCGCGTAATGAGAAGGTCGCAGATCTGCTGCCAGTTCGGACCGCGCAAGTGCTCCAGACGATCATGGACAATGGAGATCCCCTCCAGCCGAAGAAGACCGACCAGATGATGGAGGAAGGTGACCTTCTTCCCGGTCGCCTCGATCAGTATCATCTCCACATCGGGACAGGCGATCTTCAGAACAAGGCCGGGGAAGCCGGCGCCGGTTCCGACATCGATCCAGCGCTCCCCCGCGGCCGGACGTAAAAAGGTGAGCGGGGTGAGCGAATCCAAGAAATGCTTGGTGGTGATCTCGCGGTCCGCTCGAAGACCGGTGAGGTTCACCTTCCGGTTCCAGCGGATCAGTTCGGAGTGATAGAGCAAGAGGGATTCAATCTGTCCCATGGAGAGGATGACCACAAGCTGTGCGGCGCCGCGGAGCAGAAGGGTTTTCGTCTCTTCATTCAGGGTCCACTCTCCCCTGCTTGACGGGCTGTTGACCCATCCCCTTCATGGGGATCGGGCGCGGATGTCCCCTCTTTTCGTCGTCGACGCTCAAGTGAAATTATCAAGATCGAGATCGCCGCCGGCGTCACGCCGGAGATTCGAGAGGCTTGACCCAAAGAGCGCGGCTGGATCTTCTTCAGCTTCTCTTGTACTTCCTTCGAAAGCCCGATCACACCATCGTAATTAAACGCGTCTGGGATTCGCTTCCCCTCCATCTGCTTGAATCGAGCAACGTGGGCCAGTTCGCGTTGAATATAACCATCGTACTTGATCTGGATTTCAATCTCGTCTGCAATCGACGGGTCGGTCTGATCTTCCAGATGAAACCAAGAGACTATCTTGGCATAGTCGATCTCCGGTCGCTTCAGGATCTGTGCGAGGGTCATGGAGGGGAGACTTCCCCGAATTCCGGACGAGGTCAAGATCTCGGCGGAACGGGGAATCATCCGAAGTTGGGTCTCTTCAAGCCACGCTCTTTCTCGCTCGATTCGCTCGCGCTTCGCGAGATAACGATGGTACTGCCGTTCCGGCAAGAGGCCAACACGATACCCTATTTCCATTAAGCGCAAATCCGCATTATCGTGCCGGAGCAAGAGGCGATACTCGGCCCGAGAGGTGAACATTCGGTAGGGCTCCTCGGTTCCATGCGTTACCAGGTCGTCAATTAAAACGCCGATATAGGCCTCCGAGCGATCCAGAACAAGCGGCGGCTTGCTTTGCAGTTTTAAGGCGGCATTAATCCCTGCCATGATTCCTTGCGCGGCCGCTTCTTCGTATCCGGAGGTTCCATTAATCTGGCCCGCATGGTAGAGCCCTGGGACCGGCTTTGCTTCCAAGGTCGGGTGAAGTTGAATCGGGGGAACATAATCGTATTCAATCGCATAGCCCGGTCGGAGCATTTTTACCGTTTCAAGCCCTGGAATTGTTTGAATAAACTCTAATTGGACCTCCTCTGGGAGGCTGGTAGAAATCCCATTGGGGTAGATCACATCGGTTTTCCGACCCTCCGGTTCCAAGAAGACCTGATGCCGGGGATGGTCGGCGAACTTAACGACCTTATCTTCAATCGACGGACAATACCGGGGTCCAATTCCCGTAATCACGCCGGAGTAGAGGGGCGATTCTCCCAGGTGGGCGCGAATGACTTCATGAGTTTTATCGCTGGTGTATGTTAAATGGCAGGGTAGCTGGTCGACCTCCAGTCGTTCCGTCGCATACGAGAACGGAACGGGTGGCTGATCCCCATACTGCGGTTGAAGCTGTTCGTAATTGATCGTCTTCCCATCTAACCGAGGCGGTGTTCCTGTCTTGAGCCTTCCCAAGGTGAAACCCTGCTTAATCAGGCTTTGTGAGGCTTTTTCAGCCGGTGCCTCACCGATTCGTCCCGCCGAAAAACGACGCATACCGATGTGAATCAGACCACGAAGAAAGGTTCCCGTCGTTAAAATAACCGCTTGGGCGCGAAGCTCTGATCCATCCGACAGGACAACACCCACTGCTCGACCCTCTTCTACGAGGACTTCATCCACCATCCCTTCCACAACGGTCAGGTTGGGCTGGTTTAGGAGGACATCGGTCATAACCTTTCGGTAGACGTCTCGGTCGGCCTGAGCTCGAAGTGCACGGACGGCCGGCCCTTTCCGTGTATTTAACATCCGGAATTGAATGCCCGCCCGATCGATTGCCCGCCCCATCTCGCCTCCCAAGGCATCAATCTCTCGGACCAGGTGCCCCTTTGCAATCCCGCCGATCGCTGGATTGCATGACATCTGCCCGATATTCTCGAACTTTAACGTAAAAAGAAGGGTCTTCACCCCCATTCTCGATGCGGCGAGTGCTGCTTCGCATCCAGCGTGACCTGCGCCGACGACAATTATATCAGAGATCATTTCACTCATCCTGGTCCCCGTCACTGTTCCACGTGGAACATCTATCCTACTTACCGATACAAAACTGATTGAAGATTTGATCGAGTATTTCGTCAGTGGTCGTTTCGCCTATAATTTCACCGAGGGCGTCTGCAGTGTCTCTCAAATCTGCCGCGAGAAACTCCCACGATGCCTGCTGCTCCAAGGCTTCCTTTGCTCGGCTAAGACTTTTTGCAGTCCTCTCTAATGCAATACGATGCCTGAGTAGAGCAACCAGCGGGCGTTCTTTCTCCGGCTGCCCCCCTAGAATCCGCTTTATTTCTCCCTTCAGCTCGGCGATCCCTTGCCCTGTCACAGTCGAAAGAGGGATGACCCGATTCCCTGGGCTCTCCGATTTGAACTGAAGAGCTTGCAATCGCGCCGGTAGATCAGCCTTGTTGAGGAGAATGATTTTTGTCATCCCCTTTAAGCGCCGAGCGAGGAGTTCATCTTCCGCCCGGTATTCTTCACTCGCATCCAGCATCCAGAGAATCAGATCGGCCTTTGCTAGCGCCTCCTCTCCGCGACGGACTCCTTCTGCTTCAATCGGGTCGGTGGTTTCCCGGTAACCGGCTGTATCAGTGATCTGAATCG
>JAHFEM010000125.1 GCA_023248505.1 Nitrospirota bacterium | reverse complement strand
TCGGGGCGGATCGCGGTCGGAGCCGCCGCGGGTCTGCTGATGGTCGCGGCCGCCTCCGTCAACGTGATGAGCGGCTTCTGCGTCCCGTCGTTCGTCTATGGTTTGATTTTCGGTCGGCCGCAGTTCTGCCGCCCGGGCAGTGAAGGATAAATACGAGAGGCTGGGAGCTTGCTTGACCGCTAGGACGGTTTTCTTCTCGGTTTCGGTTTGTTTTTTATTGCGCTCGGCGCCGGCGCGGGGTTGGATATGCTTTGTTCAAAGTCGGAGTCAAAAAATCCGCGGCAGGATCTTTTTGGCCCAGATCCATGCGAGGAATCCTCCCACGACCAGCGATGAAAAGAAGTTCCAGGTTTGATAAGCCGCCCAATATTGGATCAGAAGGCGCAGTAAAAAAACATTCAAGTTTGTGCTCTGCTCCCAAATGTCCGATAGGCTTATGTTGGAATCGAGCCCGACCCAGGAACTGAGGAGGGTCGTCCCCACGAGGACCAGAAGAAAGAAGTAGTGCGCGCCCGAATCGACCTTGTCACGCAACAGCAGCACGCCGAAAATCGCAACCGCACTCGTGAGCGGAACGGTCAAGACCAGAACGTCCCAGAGGCTTTGCACTTCGGATTGCCCCAGCATGCCGGGGGCGATCACCTTCCCGATCAAAGCGGGGAGGGTGAGGGTGGGAAGCGAGATGAGGATGAAAACCCAAAATCCGACCCTTCGGACCTCCTCAAGATCTTTCTTCCAGGGGCGAGGGGCGTTCTCTCCCCCTTTCATCGGAAGTCCGCACCGGGGGCAGGCCGCCGCTTTGGAGCTGATCCGCGCATTACATTCCGGACAGGTGATGAGCGCCATTGTTTTATTCCAGGGTGATCGGAAGAGACCGCCGAACCGACTTTCGAGGGACCGATCATAATGCAGTGGAGAAGAGAAGTAAAGTGAGGTTGCCATGTTCAATGTCGGGGGGAGCCGGCGGCTCGCCCCGGCCTGGGAGAACGGTGTGGATGAGAGGGAAGAGGAATGTTATACTGAGCGCCTAACCTGGGAGAGGGGAGGTCATGGAAGGTTTCAGTCATGCGACATTAACAACGATGATGGCCCTGGTCGGAGCGGTGATTATCATCGCCGCGCTACTCTCCGGATTGATCGAGCGGAGCGGGCTGCCTCAGGTCGCCGCTTTTCTGGCGTTGGGGGCTGTCTTGGGGCCGGTCGGTCTGGATCTCTTCGACGTGAGGTTGGGATCGCCCCTCCTCCAGATCGTCGCGACACTCAGCCTGGTTCTCGTTCTTTTTACCGACGCGGTTTCCCTCAATCTCAAAGAGGTCCGGCGCCACCTTAACCTGGCCTTGCTGGTGCTCGGTCCGGGGACGCTGCTGTCGGCCTTCCTCGTTGCTCTGGCGGGATGGTGGCTGCTCGATCTTCACTTTGCCGCCGCGGCCGTTCTGGGGGCCGCTCTGGCATCGACCGATCCGGTTCTCCTCCGGGGGGTGTTGAAGGGGGAGCGCCTTCCCGGGGCGGTCCGGCAAGCGCTTCGCCTCGAGAGCGGATTGAACGACGCCGTCCTTCTGCCGGTGGTGCTGATCGGGATGACGTTCCTCGGCAACGGCGCTTTGGCCGCTTCGGATTGGGCGAGCTTCGGCCTCTCCCTCTTCTTGCTCGGTCCCGCCGCGGGGGCGGCGGTGGGGTTTCTGGCGGTCAGCGCATTGGTGATGATGCGGGGCCGGTTCGGCGTCCGGCGGGATTACGAATCGCTCTATTCGTTGGGGGTGGTCTTCGCGGCCTATGCCGTCGCCGAAGCGATGCGCGGGAGCGGGTTTCTCGCGGCGTTCGCGGCCGGGATGACGATTGCGGCCTTGGACGTGGAGCTCTGCGACTGCTTTCTGGAATATGGAGAGACGACCGCCGAGATGACCCTGCTCTTTACCTTCATTCTCTTCGGCACGTCGCTCATTTGGAGCGGCCTCGCCATCCTCGATGCGCGCACCCTTGCCTTTGCGGCCCTGGCGATCCTGATTCGCCCGATCGCCTTTCTCGCCTCGCTCGCCGGTTTCCGTTTGGCCTGGAGGGACCGTCTCTTGATCGCCTGGTTCGGGCCGCGGGGGTTAAGCTCGCTGCTCCTCGTGCTGCTTCCGGTCTTCGTCGGCCTTCCCGGAAGCGATCGACTCTTTTCCCTGACCTGCGCGGTGGTGCTGCTGTCGATCGTGTTGCACGGCGGCTCTCTGATGTGGCTGGGGAAAAGGAGCCGCTCATCGCATCCGCCTCAGGCGGTTGTCGCGCCGACGCCCCCCGTTCCGGTTCCTTCCGCGAGAGGGGAGGAACGATTTGGAAAAGATCTAATTTCAATCGAGGAGATGCGACGGATTCGAGGGTCCGGAGCGCCGGTGATCCTCCTCGATGCCCGGACCGATCGATCGTATGAGGGGAACAATGAGAATGCGGAGGGAGCGATCCGATTTTTGCCCGATCGCGCCGCGGAGCCGCAGGCGACCGCCCTCGGTCTGCCGCGGGATGCCCTGCTTATCCCCTTCTGCGCCTGTCCGAACGACGAGACCGCCGTGCGCGTGGCGCAAGAACTGAGAGAAGCCGGATGGCCGCGCGCCCGCGCCCTGGACGGAGGGTGGGAGGCGTGGAAGAAGAGCGGGCTCCCGACCGTCGAAAGGAAATGACAGGCCCTCCGGCCGGAGGACCTGTCATCCCGCCGTCCCATGCCGAAAACTACAATGCTCTCATGAAAGCAACCAAATCTTTTTTCTCTTCTTGATTTAACTTCAGCTCCAGGACCAGGCTGAAGAATTCCACCGTGTCTTCCAGCGTCAACAACCTTCCGTCGTGAAGGTAGGGAGGAGAGTCCTTGATCCCCCGTAGCGCGAACGACTTGATCGGGCCGTCGGCCTCCGCCCCGAATCGCTCCAATTTGAGATCGTTCATGTTGTGGTGGGTGTAGGCGGGGGGCGGATGGCATTCGGCGCAGCGGGCTTTTCCGAAAAAGAGGGTCTCCCCCCTCATCTCCTGCTGGGTCGCTTTTTTCGGATCGAGCTTTCCGACCGGATCGAGCTTCGGCGCCGGGGGGAAATCGATCATGTTCTGCATCTGCGCCATGTCCGGGATCAGGAGCCGATCGATCACGTTGATTCCTTTTTTGGCCGCCCTGATTTGATCTCCGTTGAAGTAGGCGGTCCGCTGCTCGAACTCGGTAAAATCTTCCACCGACCGCAGGCTTCGCTTCGATCCATGAATCTGCTGCGCGAACATCCCGCGCAGGCTGACCGTTTCGATTCGAAGCCGGTCTTTCTGCGGACGCGTGTCGGGGTTGAGGTGAAATTGACCGGTGGTGTGAAAGTTCACGTGGCAATCGAGACAGGCGATCCCGAGACTCGGCTTATCCGATTTTCGATCGTGCGTCGCGTTGAACTCTTCCTGCGGGAACTGGGTGACGAGCATCCGAAGCCCATCCAGCTGCACCGCGGTGACCAGCCCGCGGAAGAGCCGGTCGAAGTTGTCGATGCTGACGACCTCTCCCTGGGAGACGTCGCCGAGTTCCGGATGGGTGGTGAGAAAAATCGGGGGAGGAAATTCCGGAAGGAAGCATTCGGGGATATCAAAATCGACATCAAAACGTTCCAGACGGGGGAATGGGTCGATCTGGACTTTCGGAAAGACCATTCCTCCCACCTCGTGCTTGACGTGCGGCAGGCGGTGAAAGCCGGCCGGAAAAAGTTTTTTCTCTTTGATCTCCTCGGGCGTCATTTGACCGAGCTTCTCCCAGGTGGTCCCCTCCTTCAGGCGGCCCGTCGGACCGACCGGTTGCGGCTTCCCCTTCGTCATCACCATGCCGGGAGCGCTCTTGCAATCGATCTGATAGCGGTCGTTGAGAAGTTTTTTCTGCCGCTCCATGACCTTCGGTTTGTCGGCGATGTCTTTCTCCTTTACCTTGCGAGAGATTTCCTGCGGGTCCTGGCCCGGCGGCGCGCCGAACACGTCGTAGTAAAAATCGACGCCGTCGAATCCCTTTTTCTTGGTCTCCTCGATAGCGGGGGTGGTTGTCCCCGCCTCCTTTTTCTCTTTCGTTTTTTCTTTCGGCGCCCGGTCTTGCGCTGCGCTCTTTAAAATCGACGGGGTCCACCACAAACTGACGGCCGTCGTGACGATGAGAAGCACCCAGAATGTCCATCTCTTTTTCATCATCCACCTTCCTCTGCAAAGCGGTTTTTACCGAATGTGATGTGATCGGATCTAAATCCCAAGGCGAGTGAGAAGAGAAGTCTCTCAAGGGAGCGGAATGAACCGTTGATGAAACGGTTTCCATTCAATCCGCCGCCGGAATATCATGAGAGTCCGTCGGATCTCTTCCAGAGGCGATTATCGCATTGAAAAGGGAGGGGGATCTGTCGGCGCGCTGACATTTGTTCTGTGCGGCGAAGAGGAAGGCGATGATCTCTCGTCGGATGAAAGCCGTGTCTACTTGAGCCGGTCGCGCCCATGCGGGGAGGTGAGATCGAGCGCGGGGCCGACGGGGACGATCCGGGTCGGATTGATGTCGCCGTGCGTCATATAATAGTGGCGCTTGATGTGGTCGAAGTTCACCGTCTCGGCGATCCCGTCCTGCTGATAAAGATCCCGCAGATATCCCCAGAGGCTGGGGTAATCGACGATCCGGCGGATGTTGCACTTGAAGTGGACGTAATAGACGGCATCAAAACGGATCAGCGTGGTAAACAATCGCCAATCGGCTTCGGTCAATTGATGGCCGACCAAGTAGCGCCGGCTTGAAAGAAGGTGCTCGATCTGGTCGAGGGAATCGAATAGCTTCAGAACGGCGTCTTCATAGGCCTTCTGCGTCGTCGCGAATCCCGCCCGGTAGACGCCGTCATTGATGTTGGGATAGACGAACGCATTGACCCGGTCGATTTCGCTGCGGAGCGCCTCAGGGTAAAAATCTAACGCGCTGTTCAACATCCTCATGATGTCGTCATCGGAGTTGCTCACAATCCGGCTTTGCTTCTTGTCCCAGAGAACGGGAACGGTGACGCGCGCGTCGAAATTCGGGTCCATCTTCTTGTAGGCTTCGCTTAGATATTGAAAGCCGTTGATCGGGTCTTCAGCGTATCCCGGGCCGTTTCGGAACGCCCATCCCTTTTCATCCCGGACCGGATCGACCACGGTCATCCCGACGACATTCTCAAGCCGCTTCAACTTGCGGATGATGACCGTCCGGTGCGCCCAAGGACAGGCGAGCGAGACATAAAGATGGTAGCGGCCCGGCTCCGCCGGATCGCCGGATGCGCCGTCGCGCGTCACCCAACCTCGGAATTGGTCTTCTTGCCGGACAAATTGGCCCTGTTTGTTTTGCTCCTTGGGAAAAGGCATCCTCCCTCCCTCCTCTGCGTTCCATTTCAAACAAGAAAATCGGCTTTCAATATCTATCTTATCAAAATTTGTATTTCTATTCTATTTTCAAAATAGGGTCGCGGCCCGAAGGCTTCGAAGCGTAAACGTCTTCTATCCAGAAGCGGGCTAATACGAATGGGGCGTTTCGCCTCCCTCCTTCGGGTAATTGATCGCTTGCAGCGCATACTGTTACACTCATTTGTGACATGCAGATCCCGCATGAAGATCAGCGGGACGGCGGCCGATAGCTGAATGCCGACGGTCTCGACCGGCCGGTCAAAGGGAAAAGAGAAGCAAGCTCCCCTCGATAAATAAACGACAGTGATCGGTCCCAACTTTATAAGAAAAGTTTAAGGAGGTATGTGATGAGCTTTAAAGCAGTCGCAATGAGTTTGGCCGCAGGGATGTTTTTGTTCTCCTCCGCCTACGCAGAGCAGGGCGTTAGCCCACAAGGCAGCACCCCGCAGGGCGCTGACCAGCAAAAGAGTGGCCAGCCGGGGGGGGATCAGGGAGCGGGCGGAATGCAAGGCGGCCAGCAAGGCGCCGACCTGGGTGGCACCCAGCAGGGTGGCACGCAAGGGAGCGGCCAGGCACTCGGTTCGTCCGAAGTGCAGCAGGTCCAACAGAAATTAAGTGAGCAAGGCTATAAGCCGGGTCCCGTAGATGGAAAGTTCGGACAGAAGACGCAAGAGGCGGTCCGTAAATTCCAACAAGAAAAAGGAATTCAGCCGACCGGCCAAATCGACCCGCAAACGATTGCAGCGCTGGTCGTTCAAGGGCAAAGCGGTCAAGGCGGCGCCCAGCAAGGGCAGCAGGAGGGTGCGATGCCGGGCGGGAGTCAACCGGGCGGCG
>JAHFEM010000124.1 GCA_023248505.1 Nitrospirota bacterium | reverse complement strand
GGACGCCGTTGTGGTGATCTTCCCGTCCGATCACTTCATCGTCGAAGAGGATCTCTTCATGGGACATGTGGAGCTTGCCTGCCGGCAGGTTGAGCGCGACCCCAGCCGCATGGTCCTGTTGGGGGTAGAGCCGGACGGACCGGAGGGGGAATATGGATACATTCTGCCTGTCGAAAGGCAAGACCCCGAATTCTCCCTCCCCGCCCGCAAGGTTTCTCGTTTCATCGAAAAGCCTCACCCCTCCGCCGCCCAGGAGTTGATCGGAAAGGGAGGGGTCTGGAACACGATGGTCATGATCTTTAAGGCAAAAACGTTGGTAGATTTGGTGCGCCGCGCAGCACCCAAACTCCACCAGGTCTTCCACCGGATCTGGCAGGCGATCGGAACCTCCCAAGAGACAGCGGTGATTAAAGAAGTTTACCGGAAAATCGAATCGGTTAATTTCTCGAAGGAACTGCTGGAGACTTTTCCATCACAAAACCCGTCTGCTCTGTGGGTCCTTCCGGTTCGAGGGGTGTTATGGAGCGACTGGGGATCGGAGCAGCGCATTATGAGCGTTCTACAAAGAACAGGTCACCTGAGCCGGTTTCTGAGCGCTCAGAACGGAAGACTGCGGCAGAGAGAAGGCGCGCCGGCCGGGTGCGGGAGCGGTGTGGCGTGAGAGGGCGCTCCGATCGGGGGCTTGCCTAAACGGAGGGAGAGGATCAGAATAAATAAAACCTCTCGGTTGGAAAATTTAAAAGCGGAATGAGAATAGGTTGAAATGAAAAGAGAGATGGAAAGGGCGCAGGCGGAAGAGATCGTGCTGGAAAGTGAGGCGCGCAAGCGGGCGGTCCTAGAGGCGGCGCTCGACTGCATCATCACCATCGATCACGAAGGAAAAATCGTTGAGTTCAATCCGGCCGCGGAGAAGACATTCGGTTACACCCGCGCCGAGGCGATCGGCAAGGAGATGGCCTCGCTGATCATTCCCCCTGCGTTGCGCGACCGCCACCGGCGGGGTCTGGCGCACTATCTTGCCAAGGGCGAAGGTTCCATACTCGGCAGACGACTCGAAATGCCCGCGATACGCGCCGATGGAACGGAGTTTCCTGTCGAACTGACCGTCACACGGATACCCTTGAAAGGACCGCCGATGTTTACAGGCTATCTCCGGGATATCACCCAACGCAAGGAGGCGGAAGCGCAGCTGCGAAAACTCTCCAATGTCATTGAGCAGACCGATGATTCCGTCGTCATTACAGATAGAGAGGGGATGATCGAATATGTCAATCCGGCCTTCGAGCGGAAAACCGGCTATACCCGAGAAGAGGCGATCGGGAAGACCCCCCGGATCGTCAAATCGGGCAAACAGGACGACCGTTTCTATCGGGAGCAACTCTGGGGAACCATTCTTCGGGGCGATGTCTTCCGCGGCATGGTGATCAATAAGAAGAAGAACGGCGAGCTCTATTTCGAGGAGAAAACGATCACACCACTGAAGAACGAAGAGGGGGTCATCACCCACTTTGTCTCGACCGGTAAAGATATCACCGAGCGCAAACAGATGGAGGAAGAGATGGAGAAGGTCCACCTCGAAAAAGAGCGACTCGAAGCGATCCGCACCTTGTCGATGACGTACGCCCATAACATTCTCAATGCCCTCACCCCGATCAAAAGTTATGCGGAGATGATCGTTAAAAGGACCGACCCTTCCGACCCAAAATACCGATGGGCCCGGTCCATCTTGGAGGGGACAAACCATATCGTGGAGATCGTCGGAAAGCTGAAGGAGATCGATACCTACAGTACCACCGAGTTCGGAGGAATGAAGATCCTCGATCTGAAGAGCTTGAAAGGAAAGGGGAGTGAGGGCCGATAGAGAAGGGTCCGGTCCATCAGTTTAAGGAGCGATGAGGCCGATCCAATTGCAGCCAGGCTTCAGGAAAGAGATTGATGCAGACTGCTGTGAAAAAGAAAGTCGCCATTGACAAATGGTCCGCCTCAGAGGGGGTTTCTCTTCCCTTCGGCGTCAGTTGGATCGAGAAGATCCCTTCTCTCAAAGGGCTGGGGATCAACGGCGGTTGAACTGATGCCGGTCCACTAATACGATCCGCAGGAAGGCAACTACTGGGGATATATGCCACTGAATTTTTTCTCCCCGCATCACTCCTATGAAGGGGCGATCGGTCGTGGTCCTGATTCGATCGTAAAGAGAAAAGGCCGATCCGAATCTTTATGATTTCACCCTTCGGTCGCTGATGAAATTTCCCTCCAAAAGGGGGATAGACCTTCCCGCCTGTCAAAGATCATAATGAATAAAAAGAAAAGATGACGCAGCCTGCCCTCGGTGGATTGGATGATGTCGGCTTCCGAACCGGCCGATTCATCCTCGATTTTGGAGACTCGAAAATTGGAGCAAGGGCTGCTCAGAGTATGATCTTTTATTTCAAACCGGAGGTGCGATCGATGTTAATCGAGAAATTCTATCAAGAAGACATGGCCGCTCTGCGGGAAGAGTTAGAGGCGCTGGAACAGATCCTTCAGTCCGCGCGGCAGGGCGAATGGAAAAGGCTGCTAGAAGGAGACAGCGAGCTTCGAGAACGCTTGACGCGGTTTGATACACAGGTTGTGAAGGAGCTCAACCGCGCCCGGAGAATTCTCGATGATATCCAAAACGATGTCAACGCCAAAGGCCTCTCCTCCTTCGGGTTGCTTCTCTCGGCCACCGCGCTCAGCCTCCAGGGCGAGGCCCGAGGCCTGGAAGCCGCGCTGATGGCAGTGGAGAGCCATCCGTCCGGTGAAACGCTACTGGGGAGTATCGATCGTCTCCTGAATTGGTCCAGGGGGACGATCCTTCCGGTTGTCAGCCGGATCATCGGAAGCGTCTGGAAGATTTTGATCAACATCCTGCCGGCCCACTCCTGGAAGGTGAAGGGGGGGATCGGCTCTGCATTTCCAGGGCTGGCAGAGGGAGAGCTGGTCATCGAATTTGGAAAGTCGTCTTAAGGGAGAGATGAACGATCGAATTGACCTGTATTCCGGCGGAGAGTTTTCCTGAAAGAGAGGGGACGTGATGGTAGAGAGGATCAGGAGATTTCCGGTCGGGAAGCTTCCAATGGAGGTGTTGGCCCGACAACTGAATCGAAATCGGATCTTCGATAAACGGGTTCTCGTCGGGCCGGCGATCGGGGAAGATGCTGCCGTCATCGATACCGGGGGGCCGCGTTATCTGATCGCCAAGACCGATCCGATCACCTTTACCATCGATCGAATCGGGTGGTATGCCGTTCATGTCAATGCAAACGATATCGCCACCCTGGGAGGACAACCAAAATGGTTTCTTGCAACCCTGCTTCTACCTGAGAGCGAAACAGGGGAGCGCGATGTTGAGGAGATCTTCGATCAGATCATGGAGACCTGCCAAGGTCTCGGCATCAGCCTTATCGGAGGCCATACCGAAATCACCTATGATCTGCATCGGCCGATCGTGGTCGGCCAGATGCTCGGCGAGGTGGAGCGCGAGAAACTCATTCGGAAAAGCGGGGCGAGAAGGGGAGATGCGCTCCTCCTTACCAAAGGGATTGCGGTGGAAGGGACGGCGATTATTGCTCGGGAAAAAGAGAAGGAGTTGGTCGGGATCTTCGGTGAACGATTTCTTTCCCGAGCGAAAGACTTCATCTACCAGCCGGGGATTAGTGTGGTCAAAGATGCCTCGGTGGCGATGGCGGCCGGTCGAATTCATTCGATGCATGATCCGACGGAGGGCGGGATTGCGACGGCGGTTCATGAGATTACTCATGCCGCCGATCTGGGGGCCGTTATTGACGCAGAGACGGTTGTGATCTTTCCGGAAACAAAAGCCCTCTGCAATCACTACCACCTCGATCCGCTCGGGCTGATTGCTTCCGGCGCGTTGCTCATTGCTGCCGAGGCTTCAGAAGCACCCCAAGTGAAGGCCCGCCTTGAAAAGGAGGGAATCGCCACATGCAGCATCGGGCAATTGGTCGATCGGAGCCAAGGGATTAAATTAAGGCGCGGATCAGCCATTCAGGATCTCCCCCTCTTCGAGCAAGATGAGCTTACCAAGATTCTCAGGTAAAAATGGGGGTCCCATTCTTTTCCAACGCCGGGGCGTATAAGAAGGCCGATCCATGTCAGCAGAAGCGTGATAAACAAAATGACCCGACATACGCCGCATAGATCGGACGACGCAGCGCAACGAATCGGATCATTTATTCTCATTAATACATGTCAGATGATCCATCTTGTTCAACGCATCTTTTTGATCCGCTTCAGTAAGGGTCATTTCAATCCAAGAACAGAGAATTTTTTTCCTCCTCCCCTCTGCGAATCGTCAGCAGATCGATCAGACTTTTTCAAAATTTTCTATGCCTTCTTTCCTCCGAACGATTTGATCGGTGATCTGCTCGAGCAGCTCTTTGATAATTTTTCTCCGGTCAGACTCAGGGCACTCAAATGCATTGCATTCCGATAATCCATTCTACCGAGGAGCTTCTCGATCCTGCGATACCCCAAAAGAGGGGTGGATTCTCATTTCCGAAACCCGTATCTTCAAATAGAGAGGGATGGATGATGGGAATTGGGATGAAGGAACACGGAGGATCCCATGGATAAGGTAACTTTTATTCGAAAAGTGCAAGATGCCATCGAAAAGGAGATACACATCGATCGCATCCGGACGGAGAAGATGATCGGAGCCGTTTTCTCCGCCCTCTCCGCGCGTTTGACACCCAGCGAGGGAGAGGAATTGATCGCGCAGCTTCCGGCGTTCCTGAAAGGCCTCTGGCATCATGAAGTCGCAACGCGTTTGGGCTGGGGAGAAGAAGAGGTCATTAAGCTTTCCAGGGACCAATTTCTTGCAAGGATCCAAACCGAGGGGCACCTGGCTTCGATGGTGGATGCTGAGTTTATTGCGCGATGTGTGGTCCATGTCCTGAAGGAGGCGATCAGCCCCGGAGAAATTCAAGACGCGGTCGCTCAGCTTCCTTCCGATCTGAAAGAGTGGGTGTCGGCTGCTTGACTCCATGAGCAAGCGGCCGTCCGGTGGACTCTCTTGTTGTGGGAGGAATGAAAATGGACAGGAAAGGAAAACATTCACGAGCGGAAACGCAGGCGGTTCGTGACAGTCGAGAACATCTGGTCCGGATTCCGGCAGAGGGGGTGATACTGGAAGGGGCACTGGAGATCCCGGCAGATGCAGAGGGGGTGGTCTTATTTGCTCACGGCAGCGGCAGCAGCCGGCACAGCCCCAGAAATAACTTCGTCGCGCAGGCGTTGCGCGCCGCGGGAGTGGGAACCTTGTTGTTTGATCTGTTGACCGAGAAAGAAGATGAAGTCTATGAAACCCGGTTTGACATTGATCTGTTGACGCGCCGCCTGATCGCCGCCACCTTCTGGTTTATGAAGGAGCCGCAGTATCGGGGGCTGGCCGTCGGCTATTTCGGGTCGAGCACCGGCGCGGCCTCCGCCCTTCGGGCGGCCGCTGAACTCGGCGCGGTGATCGGTGCGGTGGTTTCGCGGGGAGGACGGCCCGATCTGGCGGGAGGGGCGCTCCCTCACGTTCAGTCTCCCACGCTCGTGATCGTCGGCGGCGACGATCTCCCCGTTATCGACCTGAACCGTCAGGCTTATGATCAGATGAAAGTTGAAAGGGAATTGAAGATTATTCCGGGCGCCACCCATCTGTTCGAAGAGCCGGGGACGTTGGAGGAGGTGGCGCGCCTGGCGGCCGATTGGTTCAAACGGCATCTTCATGTGAAACAGAGTTGATCTCATTACGGTGTCGACTTCCATCGGGTCCGGAGGTCCGTCCAATGCACGGAGGGACTTCCGGACCTCTCCTCTGAACGATCTTTTGAGCGGGTGCCGGGTTGTATTTTCAGTTCGTAAGGGATACAAGTAGTGATAAGGTAACTGTTCGAGCGGGTTCACCTCGCTTGAACTTCTGCTCCTTGCGGAGTGCACGATGGAGTCGGTGAAGCAGTCATGAATCGACGCAAAGAAACCTTCGGTCCGCTAAGGTAGGGGTTCAACATGTTGAACCCCTACTCTCTTGATTTCCGGGGGGACACCTTCGGCGATTTGAATAGAAACATCCCTCTCTCGGAAAAGCTAAAATCAATCCATTCGATTCTGAAAGGTCGGATGCCCTTCATCGATCGGATTGCCGTTGCGGTGTACGATCCGAAGAGCGACCTGCTGAAGACCTTTATCTACAGCAGTCGCGAGGAGCATCCCCT
>JAHFEM010000123.1 GCA_023248505.1 Nitrospirota bacterium | reverse complement strand
CATCTTGGTGGAACATCTCATAAAAGTCGCCGACGCGGAAGAAAAGAATGGCGTCGGGATGCTGACGTTTCGTCTCAAAGTATTGCTTCATCAAGGGGGTGATTTCGGCCATGGAAAATTCCCAGCTTTCAGCGCTCAGCTGTCAGCCAGCCAAGTGCTTATTCATTAATATGAACTTCTTCATTCCTAGAAGCTGATTGCTGATAGCCGACGGCTGACAGCTTCCTTTTTATCCTTCCCCCATTGCATCGTCTTGGCTGTCTTCCAGGTCGGTCGAGAGGGAGGGATATCGGGGGGTGGAGACCTTCAGCGCTTCGGAGCGAAGATGATCCAGATCGGCCTCCAACGCTTCGATCCGCTTCGCCAGTTTTCTTCGCTGCAATTTCATCTTCAGCCACCCCGGAAAGGTCATCAACGCCGCAAAGAGAATTCCGACGAAGAAAGAGCCGATCACGATCAGATAGACCGCCACCGGCGGCGTCGGTCCTCCCCCGATAAAATGAAGGGAGACCCGTTCCTCTTGGTTCATATAAGAGAAGGTGAAGAGAAAGAAGACAACGACAATCAGGAGGATCAATCGGATCATATTTTCCTCTGGTCGAGAAGATGGCGTTCAGCTTTCAGCTTGAGGCTTGAGGCTCTTTAAGCTGACGGCTGACTGCTGATGGCTGATCGCTTCTCTTTATTTAAAATTAAAATGCCGTTTCAGTTCCTTATACGTTTCCATCAATGATTCCGGGATGACGCGCACCCCCGAGGTGACCGTCATGAAGTTGGTGTCGCCTCCCCAGCGCGGGACGATGTGAAAGTGAAGATGCTCTTCGATCCCGGCGCCGGCGGCTTTTCCGAGATTCAGCCCGACGTTGAATCCGTCGGGCTTGTGCGTTTTGCGGAGGACCGCCAGCGTTTTTTTCATCAGCCGCATCAGCTCGGTCGTCGCCGATTCGGAGAGCTCCTCCAGCGAACTCACATGTTCGTAAGGCGTGACCATCAGATGCCCATTGTTATAGGGATAAAGGTTCATCATCAGGAACGTATGTTTTCCCCGCGCCAGGATCAGGTTGGCGCGGTCTTTTTTCTCGCGCGGCTTCTCGCAGAGAATACAGCCGGGCGTTTTCTCGCCTTTGATGTAGCCGATCCGCCAAGGGGCCCAGAGGTGTCTCATCCTTTTTTCAATTCCTCCATGATCTTCTGTAAATCTTCCCAAACGCTTTTCTTTTCATTCGGATTGCGCAGCAGATACGCGGGGTGGAAGGTCGGGAGGACCTTGACGCCATGGTATTCGTGAAATTTCCCGCGCAGCGCTGAAATTTTCTGCTGCGTCTCGAGGAGGGTCTGGGCCGAAAAGGTGCCGAGCGCGCAGATGACCTTGGGGCGGATCGCCTCGATTTGCTTTTCCAAAAATGGTTTGCAGGAGGCGATCTCCTCCGGCTGGGGATTCCGGTTCTCGGGGGGACGGCACTTGATGATGTTGGCGATGTAGACCTCTTCGCGGGAGAGTCCCATGGCATTGATCATCTTGGTCAAGAGCTGTCCGGCCCGCCCGACGAAGGGTTGCCCCTGAGCGTCTTCATCCGCGCCGGGGGCCTCGCCGACGAACATCAACGCCGCGGTCGGACTGCCCGTCCCGAAGACGATGTTCTTCCGGGTCGAGCAGAGCTTGCAGCGCCGGCAGTCGCCGATCTCGTCCCGGATCTCCGCCAAGGTTCTCGGCGCAGTCGATCCGGCGGGGGCCGAAAGGGGGCCGCCCGGCGCTTCGGCGGCGAAGCGCGGCGGTTCGATCGGTTCGTACGGTTTGGGTTCCTTTTGCTTCGGCATCTTTTGGATCCTTTCGCTCTCTTTGATCGGCGCCGGCGGCGCAATTTTCCAGGAATCGACCCCTTCCTCCCGATACCAGGAGAGCCGGGCCTTCATCTCGCGCGCAATCGCCGCTATTTCGTCCCGTCGAGGATCTTCCATCGGCGCGTCTCCCGGATTCTGTGAAGCCATTGTGTGTAGCGCGCCCCCGCCGCGTGGAGGCGGAGCTCCCGCTGCTCCTCCCCCGCGTATTCGAAGGTGATCGTCAGCCGGGCGGAGGGGAAGAGATCGGGGCCTTTGTCGGCCCATTCGACGGCGGCGACCCCCTCTCCCCAAATGAATTCCTCCAGGCCGAGGGCCTCCAGCTCGACCGCTTTCTCCAGGCGGTAGAGATCGATGTGATAGAGCGGGAGCCGTCCCTCATAACACTGAAGCAGGATGAAGGTGGGGCTGTTGATGTAGCGTTCGGAGACCTCCAGCCCTTTGGCCAGCCCTTGAACGAAACGGGTCTTCCCGGCCCCCAACGGACCGATCAGGGCGAGGACCTCGCCGCCGACCGCCTCCCGCCCGATCCATTCTCCCAGGGCGAGGGTCGACTCCGTCCGGTCGCTCAAGAGGGAGAGGCTCTCTTCAACATTGTCTTCGGCGGCCGGAGGGGTCATCGATCCCTTCTCTCTTACGCGTGGGTGAAGCATCGCTCCATCGCCTCGGCCAAATTCTTGAGCGTCCCCACGTTCCGCAAGATGTGGGAAGGATCGGTGTCGGACGGTCCATCGTACGGCTTCCCGACCACCAGGGCGTCGGGACCCAGCTGGAGGCTTGAGAACTCATCGAGGGGCGAGAGGAATTCCTGGACGCCGGCCTTCTCGAAGATTTCCCGGGCCGCTTCCGGTTGGAGGGATCGGAGTTGGTAGTGAGGGGAGATTCCCGGCACGATCTGCCCGGCCCCCCCGGTAAAGGCCGCTTCGTCCTTAATCGGTTTGAAATATTCCGATTTGAGGAGAAGGAGGTCGCACGGCACCTCCGATTTGAGGCTGTAGATGTAATAGAGAATATGTTGACGGCCGACCTTGACGACTTTGAAGAAGAGGTCGAATCGCCTTCCGTCGAGATCGCCGGTGAAGTAAGGATAAACCAGACGGCTTTCCTGGACGACGTAACCCTTCAACTCGGCGGCGAGCCGGAGAAAATTTTTTTTGATCCGCCGCTTGTCGATCCAGGAATGGACGACCATCGAGGTGCCGATGACGGCAAGGATGAGCAGGAAAAATGCGGTGATTTGATTTAATGTCATGAATCGCCTCTAATCTGATAATGATGACGGCGCTCTAGCGAGCGCCTGTTTCGCCCGTTTTAAAAAACGGCTTCGCGGCGGCAGAACGGAACGTCTGAATCGCCTCCGGGATTTTCTCGATCAAGTCGGAGGTGATCAAGCTGATCTCCCCGCGGACGGCGGCGGCGAGATCGCCGGCATGGCCGTGGAGCGCCACCCCCCAGGTGGCGGCATCGACGGGGTCGATCCCCTGCGCCAGCCAGGCGGCGATCATGCCGGTGAGGGCATCCCCGGTTCCCGCCGTCGCCATGCCGGGATTTCCGGTGTGATTCACCCGGATATTTCGATCGGGGGTGGCGACGATCGTATGCGCTCCTTTCAAGACCACAATGGCGCCCCACCGCTCGGCGAAATCGGCCGCGAGGGTGAAGCGCTCTCTTTGAATCAGATCGGCGCGCTTCCCGGTCAAACGCCCCATCTCTCCCGGATGGGGGGTCAAGATCACCGGACCCTTCCGTTTCTTGAGCGCCGAGAGATCTCCGGCGAGGGCGTTCAGCCCGTCGGCGTCGATCACCATCGGAAGAGAGACCTCCGCAATCAGCGTTCGGATCAACCGCTGGGTTTCTTCATTCTGCGAGAGCCCCGGCCCGAGGGCGACGGCATCCTTCCCCTGAAGCGCCTGAAGGAGCATCTTCTCCGCGGCCAGGGAGAGGGTTCCCTCCGATGTTTCCGGAAGGGGGAGGGTCATCATCTCCATCAACCCGGCGGTGGCGAGGTCGATCGACTTCGGAAGGGCGGCCGTCACCAGGCCGGCGCCGCATCGCAGCGCCGCCAGAGAGGTCATCATCGCCGCCCCTTTTTTTCCGAAAGCGCCGGCGATGACGAGCAGATGTCCCGCCGTTCCCTTGTGCGCCCCGCGCGGGCGGAGCGGGGGGAAGCCGACCAGCCCCTCCGGGGTGATCAGATCGACCGGGATCTTGGCCGCCTCGATCAGCGCCGGCGGAAAACCGATATCGACCACGCCGAGCCTGCCGCGATGCTCCAATCCCTCCTGAAGGAAGTGGCCCCATTTCGGAAGGGCCATCGTCAAGGTCTCATCGGCCCGCACCGCGACCCCCAAGGCCTCGCCGGTGTCGGCCGAGATTCCGGAGGGGATATCGACCGCGACGACCGGCCGCCCCGCGCGGTTGATCAGGGTGATCGCTTTGGCATAGTCTCCCTCGACCGGGTGAGAGAGTCCGGTTCCGAGGAGGGCGTCGAGGATCAGGTCGCTTCCGGCGAGCGCCTGCGTCAGATGGTTCCATCGAAATGAGCCGACCACATGGAGCGCGCCGCCGGTCTGCATCCAGATGTCGAGCGAGATCCGGGCGTCGCCTCCGACTTTTTCAATGGGGGAGAAGAGGTAGACGGTGACCTGAGCGCCGCGCATCCGGAAATGCCGCGCCGCCGCCAATCCGTCGCCGCCGTTGTTGCCGCGCCCCGCCAGGATGACCACCTGCTTGCCGCAGGCCGGGCCGATCGTCTTCTCGACCTGATCGACCAGCCCCCGGGCCGCATTTTCCATCAGCAGGAGCGAGGGAATGGCATAATCGGTCGTCGCCTTCCGATCGAGCTTTTTCATCTCTTCTGCGGTGACGATCTTCATTTTTTGCCCAAAAGCATCGGGGTCAGGAGACCCCTCCCACAGAGGGGAGGTTTGTGGGAGGGACCTTCCGGTCCCGATTCCCATCATTTGTCACCAAAATCACCTGAGCAATGGAATAGTCATGATCGTGTGTGATGCTGGCGAAGATGTCGGCGACGTTCCGCTCGTCGGCCAGTTCGCGGGTTCGGCCCGAGAGCCGGACCTCCGGTTTCCCCGCCGGGTTGTTGACCGTCTCGATCTCCCGCCATCGGGTCCCCATCCGAAGCCCGGTCCCCAGCGCCTTGAGGATCGCCTCTTTCACCGCAAACCGGGCGGAGAGGTGAATGTGCGGCGCCCGCCGGTGAAGACAATACGCCTGCTCGGCGGGGGTGAAGACCCGGTCGAGAAAACGTGTTCCCCACTGCGTCCTCATGCTTTGAATCCGGGAGATCTTCACCAGATCGACTCCAATTCCGACGATCGTCATGGGTTGCGGTCCTTATCTACGGCCCGCGATCAGATCTTTCATTTCGAGGACCGCCCGCTCCATGCCGACGAGGATCGCCCGGGCGATAATGCTGTGGCCGATATTGAGCTCCTCGATCTCCGTGATCTGCGCCACGGGGGCGACATTGGTATAGTCGAGGCCGTGCCCTGCGTTGACTCCCATCCCGAGCTTCGAGGCGAGACGGGCCGCTTCCAGGATTTGGTGGAGTTCCGTCTGGCGATCTTTCCCCCGGCTGTTCGTGTAACGGCCGGTGTGGATCTCGATGAGGTCGGCCGAGATTTTGTGCGCCGCCTTGATCTGCATCGGATCGGGATCGATGAAAAGCGAAACGTGAATTTCCCCCTCGTGGAGAAGGTCGATCACCTTCTTGAGCTCATCCCGATTGGAGACGACATTCAATCCCCCCTCGGTGGTCAACTCCTGCCGCCGCTCCGGGACCAGGGTCACCATCTCCGGTTTTACTTCGAGGGCGACGCGGACCATCTCCTCCGTGGCGGCCATCTCCAGGTCGAGCTTGGTCTGGATCGTCTCCCGGAGGAGTTTGACGTCTCGATCATGGATGTGGCGTCGGTCTTCTCGGAGATGGACGACGATTCCATCCGCTCCCCCCAATTCAGCCAGAACCGCCGCCGCAATCGGGTCGGGTTGCTTCGCCTTTCTTGCCTCACGCACCGTCGCCACATGATCGATATTCACCCCGAGTCTTGCCAAGGCCGCTCTCCTCTCCGAAGAATTGGAAGTTCCGTCTGCCGAACCCCTTCAAATGTGGATCATTATTACAGAAACAGACCAGGGGGTCAAGGGCAGATCCGGCTGATTTTTATCCGGTTTGGAGAGAGAGGAAGGCCGTTGAGAGCGCGGGGTCCGGAATGCGGAGCGCGGAGCGGAATCCGAACCCCGCATTCCGAACGGGTCATGCAAGGATCGCCATGCCGGCGGGGGGGAGATCGATTCGGACCGTCGCCCGTCCCTGGTCGTACAGGACCGGGACGCGCTTGTTTGGCGGCGGGTGGCGGAGTTCCGGTTCGCTCCAGTCCCCCCGATAGAGAAAGGTCATCA
>JAHFEM010000122.1 GCA_023248505.1 Nitrospirota bacterium | reverse complement strand
ATCCGCGCTGCCTTTGCGCGGTCGCGCCGAGTCCGACCGTGGGGGGCTAGGGGGTTTTACCCCCGGTGTCCCTTGGGAAGCCGAAGGGGGTTGGGCAAGCAACCCCCGCGGTGGGGTTTGGGGCAAAGCCCCATTCCAATATTCTTATTCCTTATACCTCATTCTCAGATTTCGAATGGCCTCAGCCCCACGGTGGGGTGGGGGAAAGCCGATTCCAATGGTAGCGGGGCCTGGGGCAGCGCCTCCATGGGATCGTCTCGCAAATGAGGACACGGCTGAAAACCCTCCGGCGATCTGGATCAAATCGCATCAGATGCCAAGAAGTCTCACGTAAACGCCGACAACCCGGTGATGTGCTCGCCGAGGATGAGGGTATGGATGTCGTGCGTCCCCTCGTAGGTGTAGACCGATTCGAGGTTGCAGAGGTGCCGCGCGATCTGGTGCTCGTACATGATGCCGTTGGCGCCGAGGATGTCGCGGGCGGCGCGGGCGATCTGCAGGGCATAATGGACGTTGTTCCGCTTTCCCATCGAAATCTGGGCGTAGCTGAGCCGGCCCTGGTCTTTGAGGCGGCCGAGACGGAGGGCCAGCTGCTGCATCTTGGTGATCTCGGTCAGCATCTCGACCAATTTCTGCTGTACCAGCTGGTAGCCGGCGATCGGCCGGGTAAACTGCACCCGCTGCTTGGCATAGGTGAGGGCGCGGTCGTAGCAGGCCATCGCGGCGCCGATCGCGCCCCAGCCGATCCCATAGCGGGCTTGATTGAGGCAGCGGAGGGTCGATTTGATCCCATCGGTCCCCGGGAGGCGATTCGCCTCCGGGATTCGAACCTCTTGAAGGACCAGCTCGCCGGTGTCGGAGGCCCGCAGCGAAAATTTATCGGTGACCTTGTTCTGGCGAAAGCCGGGGGTGCCTTTCTCCACCAGGAAGCCGCGGATGATCTCCTGATCGTCCTTGGCCCAAATCAGCGCCACATCGGCCATCGTCCCGTTGGTGATCCACATCTTTGTCCCGTTTAGAACGTATTCGGAACCCTGCTTCACCGCACGGGTGATCATCCCCTCTGGGTTGGAGCCGAAGTCGGGCTCGGTCAGGCCGAAGCAGCCGATCGCCTCGCCGCGCGCCATCTTCGGAAGCCAGCGGTTTTTCTGCTCTTCCGATCCGTACTCGGCGATCGGCCACATCACCAGACCGGATTGGACCGAGACGAAGCTTCGGAGGCCGGAATCGCCCCGCTCCAATTCCTGATTGATCAGGCCGTAAGCGACGCTGTTTAATCCCGCGCAGCCGTACTTCGGATCGAGGTTGGCGCCGAGCAGGCCCATTCCGGCCATCTGCGAAATCAATTCGGTCGGAAAGGTCCCCGCCTCATAGTGGGAGACAATGATCGGAAGGAGCTGCTCCTCCACCCATCGCCGGACCTCATCGCGGACCATCCGCTCTTCCGGCTTGAGCTCGTCATCAAGGTTGAGAAAGTCGACTCCTTGAAAAGGCATCCCCGTCTCCTCTCAGAATAAATTTGAACGTAACCCTGATAAATCGCAGAATCAGGCGGGGTGGGTATAGCGCGCTTCGATCTTCTCCCGGATGCGCGCGCGGCTCTCTTCGGCGGAAATCTCACCGGCCGCCTCGATCTGCGCCGTCTCATCGGCGAGCTGATCGTCTTTGATCATCTCGCGGAACCAGCGGGAGTAGTCCCCCTGCCGGAGGTGATGCATCCAGGTCTCGTCATCCACCCCGTCCGCAAGCTGCATAAAAAGGATTAAATTCTGCGCCCGCAGATGGAGCTTTCCATTCGGTCCCTGGAAATAGAAACTTCGATCGGGGGGGAGCTCCCCCTCGGCATATTTGCGAAGATGGCGCCGGCGCTCCATCTGCGGCGGGATGCTCCGGAACCAGAACGGCTCGCTCTTCGGCCGTCGCCACCAGCCGATCGCCTCGCCCGGCTCAAGGGAGACCGAAGGGACCGACGGCGTGCGCTCGTTGAGTGTCGCGCTAAAGGCTCGAATCGTCTCTTCGGGCGCTGACCCGATGGCAATGATCAGATCGATCGACGCGAGGACGGCGCGCGAGACATGGTCGGGATGAACGGTGATCAGCAGAAGCCCTTGGAGCTCTTTCGGAACGGTCAGCAGCGCGGGGGCCCAGGAGACGGGGAGCAGATGATGGGTCTCGTCTATCACAATCCAGTGCGGCCGGCCGCTCCGCGCCCGCAGCTTCATCAACGCCGTAAGGAATCCCTCGAAGGCGGCGGGCCGGCTCTCCATCGCAATCCCGAGAAGATTGATCACCGCATTCTGATGAGGCTTCTCCAAGAGCTGGATCGCCTCTTCCGCCGTCGGCGCGCGCTGGGGCGTCCCAAGGACGACGGCTTCCTCGAAGTTCTGGTAATCTCCCTCCGGGTCGATGATGCAAAACTGATATCCCTTTTCCGAGAGACGCTCCAGGAAGCCGGTCGCAAAAGTCGATTTGCCGCCGCCCGACGTGCCGGAAAGAAGAAAGCTCACGCCATACGGTTTTATTCGAATTTCCTCCCCTCCCTCGCGCTGGCCGAGGGGAACCTCGTGCCGCTGCAGCCGAGGCTCCAGCTCCGCAAGATCGGTGCTAAGGAGTCGATCGATCAGTTCGGTCACCCCCGCGCCGCGGCTTCCCTGGGTGACCCAGTCGGCCTGCTCTTTCAGCGACGGGAGGGCATTGGCGACCGCCACGGAACATTCGCACAGGCTTAGAAAGGCATGGTCGTTCTCCGCATCGCCGACGCCGACGGTGTTGTGAGCCGAGAGGCCGAGCTCTCCAAGGGCGGCGGCGAGCCCGGTCGCCTTGTTCACCCCGGAGGGGAGGACCATCACCGCTCCTTTGTTGAAGATCACCTGAAGCTCCAATCCGAGCTCTCGGATCACGTCGATCACCGTCTTCTCATGAGGCGTCCAGGTGGCCACGACCACCTCTCCGACCGAGAGGGGAGCGACCCCCCGATCGCGAAGGGTTTTGGCAAAACGCTCCGGCGGCGCTTCGGCAAGACGTTTTGTCTCGCGGGTCGCCGGACGATAGAGGAGGGCGCCGTTCTCGGCCACCACCCGCTCAAAGAGATCGATTTGGGGAAAGACCTGCAGGAGATCGTTCATTTCGCGGCCGGTGACGAGGATCAACCGGCGGCCGGAGTTCCGCAATCGCTCCAGCGCCTCCAGTGTCGCTTCGTCTACACGGCCCTCCGCAGCAAGTGTCCCATCGTAATCGGTCGCTAAGGCATAGTAGCGCATTAGTTCCATTTTACAAGATTTGGAAGCGGATATCCAAGAAGCGACTCTCGGCGGTGGAGAAAGCGGCTCGTTAAATAATTTCCAAGAGGGCAAAAATCTTTTTTACGAAAGCCGGGCCGCCCACGCATGGGCGGCCCGGCTTTCCACAGAGGATCGACGACTCCAATCGACTGAAGCCATGAGCGTCCCTCCGTCCTCTTTAAGGCGCAGGGGCTGCAGGAGCGGAAAACGCTTGGACGGTCGGCGGCGTATTTTTAATCGGAGGAATCGTTCTAAGATAAGCGAAAATCGACTTCAAGTCTTCATCCGTGAAATTACGGTAAACCCGCCAAGGCATCGGCGGCAAAATGGGACGCCCGGCGCCGCGGTCTTTCCCGGTTCGGATCGCGGCGATAAACTCCGCCTCCGTCCAGGGACCGAGCCCGGTCGGATCGGGCGTCAGGTTCTTGGCATAGCTGATCCCCCAAGGTCCGGCAAAGGCGGTGTTCGTGCCGGCGCCGACCCAGACCCAGGGACCTTCCAACTTGGAGGGCGGGGGCATCACCATCTCTTCTGGATGGCCCGACAACGCCCGGGACATATCCGGACCGGGGCCGTCGGATTTCATGATCCACGGCGTATGGCAATCGTGGCAGCCGGACGTATTGACCAGGTACTCTCCGCGCCGGATCTGCTTGGATGGCGGCGCGGCCGGATCCTTCGCCATCCCCCGGCCCTCGTAAACCGTCCCGATGAACAGGGACATCAGGATTAAAAGACCGATCCTCTTGTAATGTGTCTTGACGCCACCGACGAAATCAACTCTTCTGCGGAATCTCTTCATTATCCTCCTCCCTTGATCTTTGTTGGCGAATTGACTCTATTATCGTGACAGCATTGTGGTGAATGTCTGCTACTCCAATGGGATGCGGTTCTTCATCTGTGAGAGCCACTGGTCAAACGTTTGCAGCTCCGGATTGAGGCCGCGGGAGACGGCGAGATTGCGCGCGGCGCAGAAGGCGTCGTTGAAGTCGCGCTTGACCTGGAACATGTTGCCGAGATCATCGGCCCCCGGAAATCCGAAGCTCCGATAGACCTCCGGCGCCACATCGTTGTAGCGGACCTCTCGTCCGAGCGCGCGGGTCAGAGAGGCGGCCATCTGGGCGCCGGTCAAATGCTCGCCGGCGATGCCGACCGTCTTGCCGATGTACTCCCGGCCTTTTTTGAAGAGGCCGAGGGCGCACTTGCCGATGTCTTCGGCGGCGATCCCCGGGAGCTTCTTGTCCCCCATCGGCATGGTGATCGCGAGCTTTCCGTCCGGTCCCTTTTTGGGACCCATCCCGAAGTAGACCAGATTGTCCCAGTAGAACGACGTCAGCAGGAGCGTCGTCGGAACGCCGGCCTGTCCGAAAACCTGATCGGCCTCCCCTTTGCCGTCGAAATGGGGGACTTTGTATTTGCCGTGAAGGGTCGGCATCCGGTTGTCGGAGAGCGGCACCCACTTGCGGGTATCTTCGAGGGTCGACCAGATGACGTGTTGAACGCCGGCCTGCTTTGCCGCCTGGGCCATGTTCTTGGCTTGGGCCACCTCCTTTTCCGCCGAGAAGTGTTCCCAGAAATTGGTCACGCAGAACGCGCCGTAAGCGCCTTCGAACGCCTTCTTCACACTTTCCACGTCGTCGATATCGGCCGCGACGACCTCGACCCCCTGTTGCGCCAGCGCTTTCGCTTTATCGGAGTTGACGTTTCGCGTGATCGCCCGCGCCGCAAAGTCACTGCTCTTGTCCGCTAAGATAGCGCGGATCAGTCCGCCCCCCTGTGCGCCGGTGGCGCCGATGACTGCGATGATCTTTTTATTGGCCATGATATCCTCCTTCAATGAGTTTAAAAAATCATTAGCAACGATGCTGAACCGACCCGAGACAGAAGCGGTTGCAGCATTCCTCAGCCTCTCCCCTTGGAACTAAATTGAGTCGTATCTTAATTCAAGAAAGGGAGAGATAGCAAATGTCGATGGACCGTGAGACTCTTGGATTCCCGATTCGGGTAAGAGTAATTAGCAAGGCCCATACCAAGAAAACTGAACTCGGAGATCGGGAGTATAAACCATATCAAAACAGACGTTTATAAATTCAAAATGGATTTTTGAAGAAGGAACTGCCGGCCTGGATCTGCCGACCTGCCGGCAGGTGCCGACCCGCGGGCACTAAGAAGGCCTAACAAAGCCGGGTGTCGCTTTATCTATCAATCTGAGTTCTTCGCCTGTCATGCTGAGCGCAGCGAAGCATCTGCTTCAACTGCTCAGGATCAACTCTGCGGAGGACCTCTCTTTGCTGAATGGGGAGCAGATGCGTTGTCCTTACGATCTGTTCCAACGTTCCAATGTTTCTCCTAGAGCCGACTGAACGGAGGCTCCTTCCGTCCGATACTGTCATACCGGAGACGGACGGCATCATTCAAATGGTCCAGGGCCTTCGGTTTTTGTGCGGCAGGTGAAGACGTATTTAAAGGCGTCATTATTCTCAATCGCACTCCGCATTGAAACTGTTGACTCTAAGGAAGGATTAGACTATACAAAATAGCCATACGTAAAAAAAGACATCTTTTAGGACGTCTACGGCATGTTAGCTGACTCAGCCACCGATCGATCCGGATTGGAGAACTATAAGATGATCACGATCAAAGGACTGCTCCAACAAGGTGTTGGCGACTTCCGAAAGCGCATGACGAAGTTTCCGGATGTGTTTCGCAGCGCTACAGGTGAGACGTTATTTCCGGGTACGCTTAATGTTAAGGTTGAGAGAAAGATACCTGCAAAGGAGGACTTTCGGATTCGAGGAATCGATATCGATGACCCCAACCAGGATTTGCTATTCGAGAGATGCCTCATAAATGGAATACCTGGTTACAGGATTCGTCCGTTCAATCTGAAACACGGTGGTGGCGGACATGGGGATGACGTTATCGAGCTTTCATCATCTCAGCAGATTCCATACACTAGGGATGGAGCTGTCGTCGAGATCACGTTTTTCCGCGAGAGTCTTTG